>CBDUXZ010000065.1:0-8572 GCA_965371325.1 uncultured bacterium
CCCTTGGACCTGCCTACAACCTTCTCGTGCACGCGGTGCTCTTCGGGGGCATTCGGGATACGCAGTGCGGGTTCAAGGCTTATCGCGGCGAGATCGCGCGGGAACTTTTCTCCCGTCAGCGCATCGACAGCTTCACCTTCGATCCGGAGGTGATCTTTCTGGCCCTGCGCCGCGGCTACCGTGTCGAGGAGGTGGGCGTCGTCTGGAACGATCAGCCCGACTCCAAGGTTTCGGTGCTGTGCGACTCACTCCGCATGTTCTGGGATCTTCTGCGCGTCCGGTTGAACGCAATGCGCGGCGCCTACGAGTTCTGAGGACCGCTCACCACCATTTGGGGCTGTGCCGCACGAACTCTCCCGCCTTGAGCCGCCTCATGTAGCTATCGAGATCCGCTTTCACCTTCCCGCTCAGTAGCACCACGCCGAAAATGTTGGGGAAAGCCATCCCGAGCGCCATCAAATCCGAAAAGCCGATCACGTTTTTGAGGCTCGATACCGTGCCGAACACGACGCAGAGAAGGAAGATCAGTTTGTAGGGCAGAACGGCCCGGATCCCGAGGAGCTTGACGACGCACTGCTCGCCGTAATAGCTCCATGAGATCATCGTGCTGAAGGCAAAGAGCGTGGCGACGATTGAAAGCATGATCGGAAACCAGGAATAGGCCGAGGCAAAGGCCAGCGACGTCATCGCAATTCCTTCCACCGAATCGTCTTCATAGGCGCCGGTCACCACGATAACGAGGCCCGTCATCGTGCAAACGATAATGGTGTCGATGAAGGGCTCGAGAAGCGCCACGATTCCCTCGCGCACCGGCTCGTCGGTGGTTGCGGCGGAATGCGCAATCGCGGCCGAGCCGATCCCCGCCTCGTTGCTGAAGGCCGCCCGTTTGAACCCCTGTATCAGCACCCCGATGAGGCCGCCGTATCCCGCTGCAGGCGTGAACGCGGACTGCACTATCGCCGCAACACCTCCGGCGAGCGCATCGGCGTTGCCGATCAGGATCCAGGCACCGCAGAGGATGTAGAAGGCGCACATGAAAGGAACGAGGGTGGATGCAGTAATGCCGATCCGCCTTATCCCGCCGATGATGACCAATCCGACAAAGAAGGCGAGAACAACGCCGAAGATCCAGGCGTGCGGCTTGAGGGACGGAATAACCGACGCCACCTGTTGAAAGGATTGGTTGGCCTGGAACATGTTTCCGGCGCCAAGGGTTCCGCCGATGCACATGAGGCAGAAAATTACGGAAAGCACCTTTCCAGTTCGTCGGATGCCCAGCTGGGCGAGGCCGTCTTCGAGGTAGTGCATCGGGCCGCCGGACACGTGGCCGTCGGCCCGAATAATCTTGTATTTCTGCCCCAGGGTGCATTCGGCGAACTTGGAACTCATCCCGAGAATTCCCGCCATGACCATCCAGAAAACCGCGCCCGGTCCTCCGAGACCCACGGCGACGGCCACGCCGGCGATGTTTCCCAGGCCCACCGTGGCCGAGAGCGCCGCGCTCAGCGCCTGAAAGTGGGAGATCTCGCCCGTTTCCCCTCGCCGGCTGTAGATTCCTCGAACGCAGTCGATGGAGTGGCGAAACGCGCGAAGGTTGATGAATCGGAATCGGAGGGTGAAGAAAGTAGCTCCGAGAATTAACCAGAGAACGACGATAGGAACGGAACGGGCGTCGGGGCGATCGTTGTCCCAGAACATAGCGTCCCAGAACAGGACGGCCCCGAGCGGTCTAACGACATATTTACCAAAAAGCCCCTCGAGATAATTTGTGAACGGCGCATCGGTGGGCTCGTCCCCGGCTTCGGCAGGAGGCGCGACTTCCGTGACCGCAGGGAGGGGCGTCGATCCGGACGACTCCCCGCCCGACGCGTGCGGGGCCGGCGGGACTGCCTGCGCCGAGGCCGGAGTCGGCAGCGGGGCGAAGAGCACGAGCAGGAGCCCGGCGAGCGCCAGGTGTCTTGTGCGCATGAACCTCCCCTCCAGGATCGATGCCAATGCGCCGGATCTCCCCGCGCATACGACCCGAAACGCGCCCGTGCCGTCCTGATTGTGCGCGGGCAAAGCTCAGGGGCTCCCTTATACACACCCCGGGGGCGAGCACCAAGCAGATCCGGTCTCGGGCGAAATCCCCTGGTAGACGGGCGAAAATGGCCCTGTGGCGAACGTGCGGGGCCGTTTCCGGCGATTCGGCGCTTCGAGCCCCTCTGCTTGACTTCGCCAATCCACCCCTTTACGGTGGAATGTCAAGCCACACGCGGGGTTACGCCCCGCCGCATCACACCTTACGGCGATCCACACAAGGAGATACGGACCATGACGGAGCCAACCCTCATTCATATCTTCGAGCAGCAGGTCCGCACGCTCGGCGACAGGACAGCGCTCCGCTACAGCAAAGGGGGCACCTGGCACAACATCAGCTGGCGGGAGTACGGCCATCGCGTTCGCTGTTTCGCCAAGGGCCTCATTCGTCTCGGCTTTGACATGCCGCAGAACTCGGCCGTTCCGGAGCTGCGCCATTCGCTCGCCCTTCTGGGCTTCAACAAGCCGGAGTGGCTGATCGCGGATCTGGGCGCCCTCGCCGCGGGGGGCACTACTGCCCCCATTTACACGACCAGCACCCCCGAGCAGTGCGAATACGTCATCAACCATTCTGAATCGACCTTCGTCGTGGTCGAGAATGCCCTTCAGCTCGAAAAGATCCTCAAGCGGCGCGACAGCACCCCCCAGCTCAAGAAAGTGATCGTGATGGACAACAGCGCCGAGGGCTCGGACGATATCGTCATGAACTTCGATGAGCTTCTGAAGCTTGGGGAAGATCCCTCGCTCGATGCGGAACTCTCTCGGCGGATCGAGGATAGCAAGCCGGAACACCTGGCGACGCTGGTTTACACATCCGGAACGACCGGCCCGCCGAAAGCGGTCATGCTCTCGCATCACAATATCACCTGGACGGCAGATTCCCTCGCCAAGGTGAATCGCGTCGACGAGAACGACGTTCTTCTCTCCTATCTGCCCCTCTCCCACATCGCGGAGCATACGCTCAGCGTATTCGGCGCGATCGTCAACGGCTATTCCGTGGCCTTCGCCGAAAGTATCGAGAAGGTCCCGGACAATCTGAAGGAAATCCGTCCGACGTTCTTCTTCGCAGTGCCGCGAATCTGGGAGAAGTTCTTCGCCGCCATCTCGGCGAAGGCGAGGGAGGGGTCGGCATCGAAACAGCGGATCTTCCGCTGGGCGCGGGAGGTCGGTGCGAGGGCCTGGAAGCACAACATGGCCGGCACGCGGGTTCCCTTCGGCACCAGGATCCAGTTCAACCTCGCGAAGAAGCTCGTGTACGGAAAGCTCCGGGAGGCGCTCGGACTCGACAGGGCGAAATTTCTCGTCTCCGGCGCTGCCCCCATAGCCGGGGAGGTGCTGGAGTTCTTTTTCTCGATCGACATGCCGGTTCAGGAAGTCTACGGCCAATCGGAGGACACAGGGCCAACGAGTTTCAACGCGCCGGGCGCCATCCGGATAGGCTCCGTCGGCCGGGCGATTCCCGGCGTGGAGGTCCGCATTGCGGATGACGGCGAGATCTGCGTCAAGGGGGACAACGTGTTCATGGGCTATCTCAAGAACACGGAAGCAACCGCGGAGGTTCTTGCCGCCGGCTGGCTGTATTCGGGTGACGTGGGGCGGCTTGACGAAGACGGCTTTCTCTACATCACGGATCGCAAGAAGGATCTCCTCATCACAGCGGGCGGCAAGAATGTGGGCCCGCAGAATATCGAGAATCTGATCAAGACAATTCCCTACGTCAGCCAGGCCTGTGTCATCGGCGACAAACGAAAGTTCCTCTCGGCGCTCGTGACACTCGATGCCCCTGCGATTGAAGCCTGGGCGAGCGCGAAGGGTGTCGCCTTCAAGGACCTGGCAGATCTGGCGAGGAACGAGAAGGTCAAGGCTCTTCTTGAGCAGCACATTGAGGAGAAGAACCAGCATCTCGCGAAGTACGAGCAGATCAAGCGCTTCAAGGTGCTCCCCGTTGACTTCGCGATCGAAACGGGAGAGCTTACGCCAACGCTGAAAATGAAGCGGAAAGTCGTGAATGAGAAGTATAGGGAGGCGATCGAATCTATGTACGCTGACGTTTAAGCGATCGCGTAACTTGTGTGAAAGCCCCGGGAGTTCTCCGGGGCTTTTCCTTGCGGCGTCGATTCCTCGGCATCACTCGCTCGCGACGGGCTCCGTCGTGAGGGGGACGAGAGAGCCGTCAAAAACGCTTATGCGCAGGATAGAGATCATCTTTCCTGATTTGAAGAAGGGAACATTCCAATAGGCGCCGTGTCCCCCCTGCCACGCGGTCGCCCCCACGCGCGCCTGGTCGAGGGACTCGCGGATATGTGCTTCAAGAGCCTGCGCGCCCATGCGAATCTCCTTTGCGCAGATGTACTCGCTTCTCGCAAGAAAACGGCCCGTTAGGGGATCAACCCTTACGCCAGCCACGGGCAGGTTTTCGTGCAGGAGCGGGATGTGCACCTCCTTGCAGCCGTTACGGATGCGCAGGAGCGGCTTACCGGGAGAGATGCTTCGCAGATACAGGCCCGCGCGCACGCGCGCGGTTCGGGGAGAAAGCGAGGGCCGCCCGTAGGCCGGTTTTCCCGAGGGCCCGAAGGCCCAGACGGCATGATGGGAGGCGCCAGCCTCGGGCAGAACGGCGACGCGGGGCTGCTCGGGCTGCATGACCCCGGCGGCGGCCTCGAAGACAAGCTGGTTACCGCTCCGGCCGCTCGAGGCGAGCAGCCCGCCCGCGATGATCGCGATCAGCAGATAACCCGGCGCCCCGCGTAGATCGAACGAGCGCCAGGGTCGGCTCTGGATGAGGCGGGCGCAAAGCAGAGCGCCGAACAGAATCATGGCGCCCAGCGCGAAGTAGCGGTGGGAGTTGATCAGGTCACCCGGGATTTCCATTCCGAGGAGGCGTCGCTCGGCCAGATAGCCGCTGTAGAGTGCCACGAAGCCTCCGATGACACCTGTGAGCAGATTCCAGAAACCGACTGTATGCAGACTCGGTCGCTTGAGCGCATAGGCGAGTGCGTCAAAGAGCACGCTCATGAGAAGGAGCGCGAAGGGAAAATGAGAGATAGCTGGATGTAACCGTTCCATTCTGAATCCATTCGGTGCCGGGTTCCAACGTGTTTCGAGCCGGAGGGTCTCACGGTGGCAATGAAACGAGGCTTAGACCCCCATTAGATTTTTTTCATCTTTCCGGGACGGCTCCAGGGGTTCCTGCGTCCGGGGCATCCCGTCCCGGGGGGTTTGCGGACCCGCGCGGCAGAAATACCCGAACGCGTGTGCCTGAGGGGGGTTTGACCGAGGACTCCACCTCGATGCGTCCCGAGACCTCCTTGACGATCTGGGCGCAAATGGCCAGACCCAGGCCCGAGCCGGCAATATCGCTTCCGCGCGCGGAAGCGCCCCGATAGAATCGATCAAAGATGCGACCGCGCTCCTCCTCTTCGATCCCGAAACCGGTGTCTCCCACTTCCACCATTATTTCGTCGTCGCTCCCGGCCGCCCTGACCCACGCGCGGCCGCCCGACGGGGTGTATCTGACCGCGTTGTCGACAAGGTTGAGAAAGAGCTGTTTCATGGCGTCCTCGGAAGCCTTCGTCACGATATTACCGGGCGCCTCGAGGTCAATCGTCACGCCGCGGGCAGCCGCCGACAGACGGATCTGATCGACAATATCGCCCAGAAGCGGCTGAAGTTTGACGGGGCGTTTCCCGGATCCGACCTGCGCGTCCGCCCGCGCCAGGGTCAGCAGTCCGCTGACGAGACGGTTCAGGCGATCCACTTCCTCCTGCATGCTGGTCAAGGCCTCCCGGTACTCCTTGCCCGTTCGTTCTTTTTTGAGAGCGATCTCCAGCGATCCTTTCATGATTGCCAGCGGGGTTCTGAGCTCATGGGATGCGTCGGAGGTGAATCGCAGCTGGACCCTGAAGGCGTGCTCCAGCCGCGCAAGCATCCGGTTCAGGACGCGAACCAGATGATCGAGCTCGTCGGCCCCCCCGAGCTCGGGAAGTCGTTGCGACAGACTGCGCTCGCTGATGAACTGCGCGGCCCGGGCGATCTCGTCCACCGGCCGGAGCGCCTTCTTGGTAAGGAAGAAACCTCCCACGCCAATCAGGAGGAGCGCGCTCGCAACGATCGTCGCGATCAGACGGAAAAGCTCGGCAAGAGAAGTTTCGACCGTGTAGAGCGATAGCCCGACCATGAGGATCTGTGAGATGCCGGCGGGCCCTTCGAGGGGGAGATAGAGAATGCGGACCCTCCCCATGGGCATCTCGGCCGTTTCGATGAGAACCTGGCCCTGGCGCGCCGCTCCAAGGCCCTTGGGGCTTATGGGCAGGAGATCGGTAGCAAGGTTCGGAGCTGGCGCGAGGAGTTCGCCATCAGGGTCCACGAGCTGGAGGAAACGTGAAGTGCGTCGATTGCCGGAACCGGTCTCGGGGGTGGGGGGGACGTAACCCGCGGACGGACTTATCAGGGAGGCTGCTTCCGTTTCCGCGATGGCCCAGAGAGAGCTATCGATGTTCTCCAGGAGGCCCCTGGCCATTCCCACATAGAGAAGAACGCCGGCCGCGAGGAGAATCGTCCCCATGACCGCGAGGTGCCAGAGCGTAAGCCTGGAGCGAAATGTCCTGATGGAAAATCGCATGCGCACTTAGCATAGGGGGAGAAGGGGAGGCGCCGCAACTACCGCCAGCGGGCCTCGAAGTCGCAGAAACCGCGGTCGCGGGCGCGGCAGTCGGGGTGGGCGATCGTGACGTCCTTGCCACCCGAGAGTTCGATCGCGTGAGCCGCCCACCCCATAATGAGATTACAGGTATGCGGCGGAAGGGTGCGCTCATCGACCAGGCGGGCCAGGACGTGATCCGACTCACGCTCCACGATTTCGAGCCGGCCGCCGTCGTAGTAGTTTTTCCACATGACGGAGCCCGAGCTGATCACGAAACCTGGATTGCCGAACCGCAGAAAGAAGCGGTAGACGCTCCCGAGATCCAGCTCCGCGCTGTTGGCGCCCATCTCCCGCATAATCTCCGAAGGGTCGTTTCCACCAAACCTGGCTGCGATGCCGCGAAGCTGATCGAAGTAAATCTCCACGTCAACCCATGTGGACTTGAGCGCTCCCTTGCGCATGATTTCCGCGGTGTCGGGCCGAAGGGTCGCGCAGAGTTGTTCCAGCGCCTCCGGCCCGTAGGTCAGGGCGATGTATTCGGTGTTTCGGAGGAGCGAGATCCCCTTGACGCGATCCATGGCAAATCCGGCTACACGTAGCTTGGGAAATCAGGAACCGCGGGATCCGCAGAAGATTACGCGGCCGTGCAAACGCAATCGGCGCGGGCGGGTTGCTGAAGAACGACGCACCCGGTGGATGAGGGGCATGGCGCCCCCCACCCACGGGCCCGCGTCAGGGGAAAGCGCAGGGTCAGTAGTTATCGGTGATGTCCACCTTATGCGGATCGTACTGCGCGCCGGATTTGTCACCCGTGATGGGATTGTTGCCATTGACGAGTTCCATTTCCGTCAATCCCGCCGTAAAGGGCTGCTCGCGGATCAGCAGGTATACGGGCACGTCCGCCAGGAAGGCCGTCAGTGCGATAGGGGTAATGACCAGTCCCGCAGTAAACGGGCTGTGATGCCGCCAGTCTTTTTCGAGCGCGCCGCCATCGTGGGCCAGCGCCGGCGATGCGAAGAACACCGGCGTGCCAATGAGCAATGCGATCGCAATCAAAGCGCCTGTCAATCTTTTCATTATTCTTCCTCGTCTCATCCGCCCCTTCGGGAGAGCGCGGTCTTCAGCGCACGGGCCATTTCGGGGAAATCGCCGGTCCCGGGCACGGACGGACCATGCCTGGCTTGTTTATTCGTCCATCGGCCCCTCCGGCCCCCGGCTTGAGGCCGGCCCAATCGGGCCCCGGCTCCCGTGTTTCAGAGCGTAGGGGCGGTTCAAGGCGGCTTGACAGGCCAGAGGACCGCTCTGCATGATAGATTGTGGCTCAGGACTGAGATCCGGGCTGCCCGAAGGCGTCCCCGACCTGCGGGGCGCCCTTCGCGAAGCGTGGAGTCGCAGCCCTGTCCATCCCGCCGGCCGATCCCCGACCCGTCTGGCACGGCGATCCAGCACCCCGTCTCTCCAGCGGCGGTTTTGATCGCGCCGCACTCTACCGGCCCGAGAGAGGTGATAGATGCCCCCCCAGTCCATACGTATTCTCATTGTCGAGGACAATGAGCGCCACGCGGCTCTCATGGATGAGCAGTTGCTAGGAATGAAGCTTGCCGATCCGCCCTGCGCTATCCAGACGGTGCGAGCCCGTTGCGGCGAGGACGCTCTCGAACGTGTCCGTCGCGAGGAGCTGGACATCGTGCTGCTCGACTATGGGTTGCCCGACTACGACGGTCTCGAGCTTTTGCAGGAGATCCGCGCGTCGCGGCATGACCTTCCGGTCGTGTTCGTCACCAGCCGCGTGAGTGTGAAAGTGGCGGTGGAGGCGATGAAGAACGGCGCGAGCGATTACCTGGTGAAGGA
>CBDUXZ010000066.1:0-8475 GCA_965371325.1 uncultured bacterium
GGGTGCACTTGCGCACGGGCGCAAAGCCTTCGAGATCGCGGAGAAGACCGGTAGCGCGCTTTCCCGCGCTGTGGCTCGG
Source organism: uncultured bacterium (assembly GCA_965371325.1). Taxonomy (GTDB): domain Bacteria; phylum JAUYMQ01; class JAUYMQ01; order JAUYMQ01; family JAUYMQ01; genus CBDUXZ01. The sequence continues at coordinate 80 of CBDUXZ010000066.1, forward strand.
TGGAGGCTCGGCCTTGCGCACATGATGAGCAAGGAATGGCGTGAGGCACGAGAGATGTTGGAAGCGTCGCTCGCCATCGCACGAGAGACGCGCGCCGGCCTCTATGGCGAGGCGCACATGCTCGCGCTCCTCGCCGAAAGCTACCTGGCCCTCGGGGAAAAAAGCCGGGCACGCGAGGCAGCGAACGAAGCAGTCACCGTGGCGCGTCGTCACGGCACGAGGCTGTTCGAGTGCGAGGCCCATCTCGCCAAGGCGCGTGTCCTCCTGGCCACCGAGGGCGCAAAGGCGAGAGAGGCGATCGAGGCCGCCTTGGCGGAGGCCATGAAGGCCGCGCAGGAGACCGACATGAAGGGCCAAGAGCCCTTCATCCACGAGGAGCGCGCCGCGCTGGCGCGACTCCTCGGCGATGACGCGACCTGCCAGCGCGACCTTCGCGAAGCCTACCGCCTGTTCACCGAGATGGAAGCGACGGACCACGCGGCGCGGCTGGCGAAGGATCTGGGACTGTGAACTGCTCATCGTGCAGCCATGCCACGCGTGCGGGAGCGCTATTCTGCTCTGGTTGCGGCGCATCGCTGGCTCGCGCTTGCGCTCTCGGCATTTGCTATACGTCCTCTGCCCACATGGGTCCGTGCCTTCCTCTGCGCTTGTTACTTGTTGTAAAGCCTCCGTCGTTCATCTCGTATCAGCGCCTCGTCGGGCGGCTGATACGTGATTCTGAACGAAAGATTCTCAATCATTCCGGGGAAAGTTCTGGTTCGCGCAGAGCGAAGCACGGCCCACCAATACTTTCTCAGCTGAAGAAGCCCGCCGACACAATCTCCCCGCATCAAATCGCATGTCATTGCGAGGAGCGAAGCGACGAAGCAATCCCCATGCATGAACCATCAACGACTTAACGCATGGGATTGCTTCGTTACGCCTACGGCCTTCCTCGCAATGACAGCTACCGCGACACTTTGCTGCAATCCTGCACCGATAAAGCCTCCCTTGATCCAGCCTCGTCAATGTTCTAGGCTGCGAGAGCTTCTCCGTCCGCCTTCCTTCGCGCGGAAGGCGGGTGCGGACTCACGGAGGGTAGCTCGTTTCCATGGGCCGCCTTCGCACAAGGAGGAGGCGTCCACCCTTGAAACGCCTGACCACCCTCGACAAGTGGTTGGTGCTGATCCTGGTGCCGCTCTGGGCGGTTTCCTTCGGCCTCTGCCTGAAGGCGCAAATCGACGGCGGAGGCTATGCCCACATAGGGCTGTCAGTTGAGGATGCCGAGAGCTACCCGGCGCTGGTTGGGGAATTCAGCTTCCTGTATTCCTCTGACCCGCTCGAGGGGGCGGGCCTGCGCCCCGGTGACCGCCTGGTACGTGTGGGAAGCGCGGACCTCCGTGGCGTCGGTACCCTTGGGTTCTTTGCCCGCAGCCGAGTAGAGGGGGGGCGAGACCTCAGGGTCCCGGTGGCCTACGAGAGAGGCGGCGAGCGGCGCGAGACCTCTCTCGCCCTGATACCCCTTTCTCTCTTCCGGGGCTATCTGGCCCCCTCGCTTGCATTCGCCGCCTCGGCCCTGTTCCTGCTCCTTCGGGCGCGGCCGACCCCCATGGTGCGCGCCTATTTCTATTTCGGGATGTGCTGGGCCATCGCCTTCGCTACCCAAGACGCTGGCGGCGCAAACCTCCCGGTGTTCTACACCTTCCTCGGGATGTTTTTCGTAGCAATCAGCCTGATGTTTCCGTTGCTGCTGCGCTTCAGCTTCCTCTTCCCGGATGACGTCGCGCCTGAAGGCAGGTGGCAAAATCTCTGGCCCTGGTTCTTCGCCGTTTTTGGTCCGATCGCCGCCAGTCTCTATGCGGGCCTGTTCAGGGTCGGGATCGCCTTAGCGGCGGGGACATCTTTCCTGGGTGCCGTGGCGGTCGTCGCCGCGTTCACACACAAGTACCGCGGTGCGGATCGGGTCGCGCGCCGCCAAATCAAGTGGGTCCTGTTTGGAGCGTACTGCGCCCTGATCCCAATGATATTCACGAGCGCGCTGGTGGTGTTCGAGCCCCGCTTCTTTTGGCTGATTCCTCAGAGTTTCTGGGCCCTCCCGCTCCTTCCCCTCTTCCTGCTCATCTCCGTCGCGCGCTTCAACCTCTTCGACATCGACCGCATCCTGAGTGCCACGGCTTCCTATAACATCATCCTCGTGCTGCTCGTGGGCGGCGGGCTCGTGATCGTGCCGCGGATCGCGGAGGCGGCGTCGGGGCTCATCGGCATCGACCCGGGGACGGGCCAGGTCGGCATGTCGCTGCTGCTCGCGGGGCTTCTGGTTCCGGCCCACCGGCGCCTGCGTCCCCAGATCGATCGGATGTTCTTCAAGGATCGCTATGCGCTCGACCACGGTATCGCGGAGCTGTTGCCCTCGCTCTCCGCCTGTGAGGATATTTTCACGCTGACCCAGCGGGCCGGCGAGGGGATCAACCGTCTGGTCAAGCCCGAAACCTGCGTCGTGTACGGGACCGACGGCGGGCCCTACGCGCCTATCTTCGTAGAGGGGCGGGCGGTGCCGCCCGTGTTCGAATCGACGAGTGCTCTCATCGGCGCGCTGCGGGAGCGGCGTACGCCGCTTGCCCTTGGTGAGGCCGGCCGCCGGGCCGACGAAGCGCCTCTCGGCCCCTTCGACCGCGCCGCTCTCGAAACGCTCGGCGCCGAGGTGGTGGTTCCCGTGCACCACGGTGATACGCTCCGCGCCTTTGTCTGTCTGGGCCCGAAGCGCTCCGGTGACGTCTACACCTCTTCCGATCTCTCCCTGTTTTCGGCCGTTGCAGAGAAGGTTACGACGGAGCTTTCACGTTTCGATGATGCCAATGTCATTCGCGAGGGACGTGAGATGCAGGAGTCGCTGCGCCGCTACGTGCCGGGCGCCATCGCGGAGCAAATCGCAAGCGGGGAAGAGTTAGCATCTGGCGAGCGCGAGGTCTCGGTGCTCTTCGTGGACATCCGGGGCTACAGCGCCTTCTCCGAGAACCGGAAGGCCGAGGAGATCTTCTCGGCGGTGAACCGCTACACCGAGACGGTCTCGCAGATCGTCCGGAAGCATGGCGGCAGCGTGGTGGAGTTCAACGGCGACGGGATGATGACGGTTTTTGGCGCGCCGAAAGCACTTGCCCAGAAAGAGAGGGCGGCCGTGGCGGCCGGACGCGAGATCGTCACGGCCGTCGAGGCCATCCCGATGGGCGAAGGGGAGGGCGGTAGCACGAAGCTCTCGGTCGGCGTCGGTATCGCGACGGGCGAGGCCTTTGTCGGCAATATTCAGGCCGTGGACCGCGTAATCTGGAGTGCCATCGGCAACACAACCAATCTCGCGGCGCGGCTCCAGGGGCTAACACGCGAATTGGACGCCGCGCTCGTGATCGATGCGGCGACGTGGGGCGAGCTGGGTTCTGCCGGCCAGGACTTCGAGAAGCACGCCGCCGTTCCCATCCGCGGCCGCCAGCAGATCGAAGACCTCTACGCACTCCCCCTTAGCGCCTAGCCTATCTCCGAGCATCCTTATAATGTAGTGACGACTGCCTATCTGTGGTTGAAAACCCTCCGCCGTTCATCCCGCATCAGCGCTTCATCGGGCGGGTGATACGTGATTCTAAAAGCAGGATTCCTAGTTCTTTCGGGATAAATCGGAGTTCGCCCTGAGAGAAGCACGGCCCACCAAAACTCTTCCCATCTCGGGAATCTCTATTCTACCGGCTCGACGGGACGGCTTGCTCTATATCTTTGTTTCACACTTATTGAACGTGTTGTTTCCCGTGCCGCCATCGCATGTATCCTTGCCGTTGCCCCCATTCAAATTGTCGTCGCCGGTATAGCCATCGAGGAAATCATCACCTCCTTCGCCCTGAAGGTCGTCGTTACCGGACCAGCCTTTGAGCGTGTCGTTTCCCGTGCCTCCCATGATGATGTCGTTCCCCGTCGTGGCTGGGCCATTCTCCCCCCACAGTTTATCGTCGCCGCTATCGCCGAAAATCTTGTCGTCATCGGGTCCGCCAAGAATGTAGTCAGCCCCGGGACCTCCGTGGGCTTCATCCTTGCCAATGCCGCAATCAATGTTGTCATCGCCGTCGTCACCATACATCATGTCGTTACCCGTATGCCCGTTGATCTGGTCGTTCCCGGGGCCTCCGTGAATTTCGTCGGAGCCTACGCCGCCCTGGAGTTGATCGTTACCAATGTCACCGAACAGCTTGTCATCGCCGTCGCTCGCCGCGTCTTCGATGATCGCGTCGTTTCCGTCGCCACCGTGAGCGGTATCGTTACCCTTGCCGGGGATGATGCGATCGTTTCCCCCCTGGCCTGATAGGATGTCGGCCCCGTCGCCGCCGTAAATTTCATCCGCATCACTACCCCCCGCGATCTCGTCATTGCCTCCTTCGCCGTACAGTCTATCGGTGCCTCCATCTCCAAGGATTTTATCGGCCTCGGTCCCGCCCCAAATGTCGTCATTCCCTGCGTCCCCGTGCAATTCATCCGCCCCGTGCTCTCCTCGTATCCTGTCGTTACCTGAACCTCCGTGGATGACGTCGCCGTCCTCATCTCCCTGAATCGCGTCGTCTCCGGCATCACCGTAGATCTTGTCCGCGCCGGCGAATCCATAGATTATGTCAGCCCCGGTCCCGCCGTGAATTTCGTCGTCGCCCGAATTGCCGTATAGCCAATCATTACCCCCTTCTCCCAGAATCTTGTCGTTCCCGGGGCCTCCGAAGAGATGGTCGCTGCCCGGTCCTCCACAGATCACGTCGTCGCCGCCTGCGCCGTCAATCTTGTCGTTCCCACCGAGGCCCGCGATGACGTCAGGGCCTGGCGTGCCCTTCAATTCGTCGTTGCCCGGCGTACCGTTGATCGTAACCTGCTTACCATCGCACTTGCGGAATTTCGCGAGCTGAGGCCAATTCGGGAAGGCGGGAGAGCGTTTGATCTTTTGGTCCTGAAGCGGATCCTGTTTTTCCAGTGACTTCCGTTGCATCGGTGGCAGGGTAGGGCGCTTTCTGCTCTTTTCCACTTGTTTCTTGTTCACTTGTTCGGGCGCGGCGGTACCTCTCTCGACGGTGGGGCTCTCGTCGGACTTCGCTGGTGCGTCCGCGCGATCGCGTTCTGGTCCGGAAGCGCGCCCGGCGGCAAAGCTGAATCCGGGTGAGCCATGACAGATAAGGACGATCAGGCTGGAGACAAGGAGAGAGTACGTCAATTTCGTTCCGCGGCGATTCATGGGGGTCCTCCTGGTGGGGGGCGTCACTCAGGTCCTCGTTCTCCGGTACATGCGGCGGTCGCTTCACGACCCTCTGAAGGCATTTTCTATTCAGCAGTTGGTTTAACCGGACGTTGCTCCCGGCGAATATATCAGGGCTGGATTCGCGTGGGAGCTACAGCCTGATCCCGGGCGAGGGAGATAGGTGGTCGGCATTTTCATGCACCCTCTTGGAACTTGTCAAGGCTGGGGCCGCTATCGAGGCTGCTTGCATCGGCCACGGCGCACCCACTCTGCGACCGATTTGGCGAAGCCGGGGAACGCGTGTGGCACTAAACGTGGCACGTTGACAACTAAATGGGGGTTTTCAGGGGGAGTGAGGGAATGAACAGGAAAGGAAAACGGGACCTGGTGGCCCCCGTATTCTGGGGTCACGCCATAGCCTGTGGGTGGCGAATTCCAATTTTTGTTTGAAAACCAGCGGTTCGGCAGGCTCGGTCTGGAGTTGCTCTCCACCGATTCAGAGGGCAGGCACATTGCGGGGGGCTATTCGTGCTACTGATGACGGCATGATGAGCAATTCGCCATGCACACGCTCGAAGCTGGTTCCGGCCGCGCTGGCTCTCATCGCATTTGCGACCTTTGCGCACACGCTTACCTATGACTTCACGAATTGGGACGATCCGGGGTACGTTGTCAGAAACGAGCTCATCGAGCGGCTCGACCAGGAGAACCTGTCGGAGATTTTCAAGACTTCCAGTGTGGTACGGGGAAACTGGGCCCCGCTGACGATCCTTTCTTACGCGCTCGATCACGCCCTCTGGGGAAAACGCCCCCTCGGGTATCATCTCACCAACGTCCTGCTGCATGCCTGCTGCACCGTCCTGCTCTACCTGCTCCTCTGCCGCATTCTCGGGCGGGGTGATCCGCGTGCGGGGCAGGCACCGGCGGCCATCGCGGCCCTCCTCTTCGCGATCCATCCCGTCCAGGTCGAAAGCGTCGCGTGGGTGTCCGAACGCAAGAACGTGCTCGGAATGTTTTTTCTTCTTGCCGCGTTTCTTGCCTGGTTGCGTGCCACCAGGGGAACGTTCGGGAAATTCTCTTACACGGGGTTCCTCGTCCTGCTCACCCTGGCGCTGCTCGCCAAGGCGCAGGCGGTCATCCTACCGCCCCTCCTCGTTCTCCATGAGTGGATCGTGCACCGGCCATCACCCGGGAAGTCGATCACGCCAAGAACCCGCGCATTCCTTCTCCTGCCCCCCTTCGTGATCGCCGTGTCGGTAGGGTGGATCACGCTCGAGGCACAGAGCATTCAGTATGTGATTCAACCGGTCGACGGATTCCTGGGGGCGGTCGCTACCGCCCCGGCGCTCATCTTCGGCTACGTGCGCGATCTCCTCTTCCCCATGAATCGTGCCGTGTTCCTCGTCCAGCCCACCTACAGTGTGCCTTGGCAGGCGGCCCCGCTGCTCGGGTGGGGGTTGCTTGCGGGCTGGATGGTTGCCGCGATGGCCGTGCGAAGGTCTCTTCCCAACGTCGCATTCTTTTCGCTCTGGTACCTGGGCGCGCTGGCCCTCTTGGTGAATCTTATTCCCCTCTCGGTGCTCGTGGCCGATCGGTACCAGTACTGGGCCGCGCCGGCCCTCTTCGCCCTGGCCGGCCTTGCGGTCACGCGGGCATGGGAATCCTGGGGCGGCGGCCAGAGGAGGACCCTCGCGGCTCTCATGAGCCTGGCAACGCTTTTCTTGTTGATCTTCACACTCAATTGGATGCCCGTCTGGAAGAATTCGGTGGACCTCTGGACCGCGGCGATACGCAAGGCACCCGAGAGCCTCGTCGTCCGGGTCAACCTTTCCGGGGCGCTCATTCAGGCCGGACTTCTAGTTGAGGCGAGAGAGCACCTCGACCACGCCATGCGCCTGGCCCCGAACAGCCCGCGTCTCACGGTCAATCTCGCAGTGCTGCTTTTCAAGATGGGCCGTCTGGAAGAGTCAATTCAGCAAGCCCGGATCGCGACAGGGATCAACGCGGATCTTCTCGAGGGATGGCTTCTTCTGGGAACCGCGCTCGAGGCGGCCGGCCATCGTGCCCAGGCGGCCCGGGCCTGGGCGGAAGCTCTTCGGATAAGCCCCGGCCACCCGACCGCGACGGCTCAACTTCGGGCACTTAAAAAAAGTGCGGGGGAGAAACTCGGAGTCGAGATCAACGAACCGTGAGAGGTGTCACCTCAAAAACTTCTGTCGGAGTCCGAAGTGAGAACCGGATTTGGTGCTGACGTACACACGGTCCCCCTCAACGAGGGCCTTTCCGTCACTTTGCTGCAAATCTGCATAGATAAAGCCTCCCTTGATCCAGCCTCATCGGTGTTCTAGGCTGCCAAAGCTTCTCCCTCCGCCTTCCTCCGCGCGGAGGGAGGGTGCTGGCTCACGGAGGGCGGTGCGTCTCCACTCGCCGCCTTCGCACAAGGAAGAGGCGTCCACATTTGAAACGCCTGACAACCCTCGACAAATGGCTGGTCCTGATCCTGGTGCCGCTCTGGGCGGTTTGTTTTGCCCTCGGCGTGAAGACGCAGATCGAAGGCGGGGGTATGGCCCTCGTCGGACTCTCGCTGAAGGACGCCGAGAGCTACCCGGCGCTGACCGGGGAATTCAACCCCCTGCATTCCTCGGATCTACTCGACAAGGCCGGCCTCCGCGCGGGTGACCTCTTGGTGCGTCTTGGAGACGCGGACCTCCGGGGCGTCGATACCGTTGGGTTCTTTGCCCGCAGCACACAAGAGGGGGGGCGAGACCTCAGCGTCCCGGTGGTCTACGAGAGAGACGGGGGGCGGCGCGAGACCTCTCTCGCCCTGATTCCCTTTTCTCTCTTACGGCCCTGGCTGGCCATGTCGTTTGCATTCGCCACCTCGGCCCTGTTCCTCCTCCTTCGGGCGCGGCCGACCCCCATGGTGCGCGCCTATTTCTATGCCGGGTTTTCCTTCGCCTTTACATTCATCACCCCGAGCGCCAGCCCCACAAGCGTCCCGGTGTTCTACGCCTCATTTTGCATATATCTCGTAGCACTCAGCATGATGTATCCGTTGCTGCTGCGTTTCAGCTTCCTCTTCCCGGATGACGTTGCGCCCGGAGGCAGATGGAAAAACCTCTGGCCCTGGTTCTTCGCCGTTCTCGGTCCGTTTAATGCCATG
>CBDUXZ010000067.1:0-8459 GCA_965371325.1 uncultured bacterium
GGCTATTTTGGCCTTCTTCAAAGCGCGATGGCTCCCGCCCGGGCTAAAACGAAAGGGGGGACCGTCCCACTTATAATAAGGAGGGACTGTCCCACTTAGTCGCTAGAGGTACTTCTCGACCATCTTTTCGGCGATCTGAACGGCGTTCAAAGCGGCTCCCTTTCGGAGCTGGTCGCCCACCACCCAGAAGGTGAGACCGTTCTCGATGGTTGGATCTCTTCGCACCCGCCCAACGAAGCAGTCATCCTCGCCGGTCGCGTAGAGCGGCATTGGATACTTGTTCGCGCCCGGATCATCTACCACCTGCAGGCCCGCCGCCTTGCCGAAAACCTCGCGGGCCCCCTCAACGGTGACAGGCTTCGCGGTTTCGACCGTTACCGAGAGAGAATGCGCCGCGAAGACGGGGACGCGCACGTTCGTCGGGCAAACCCGGATCGCGTAGTCGTCCAGAATCTTCCGCGTTTCGTTCACGAGCTTCATCTCTTCCTTCGTGAACCCGTCTTCGAGGAAGTCATCGATGTGGGGGATCAGATTGAAGGCAATCTGGTAAGGAAACGCCTGCACGCCGAGCGGCTCACCCTTCGACCAGGCATGGACCTGATCCTCCAGCTCCCGGAGCGCCGCCCCCCCGGCCCCCGAGACCGCCTGATAACTGACCGCGACCACACGCTTCGCGCCAAAGGCCCGATGAATGGGCGCCAGGGCCATGAGCATCACGATCGTGGTGCAGTTCGGGTTCGCGATGATTCCCTTCTTCTCTTTTGCGGCAATGCTCGCCTCGTTGATCTCGGGAACGACGAGCGGAACCTCCGGATCCATCCGGAACGCGCTTGAATTGTCGATGACCACCGCGCCGGCCGCGGCCGCCGAGGGGGCAAACTCCCGTGATCGCGCCGCGCCTGCGGAGAAGAAGGCGATCTCCGTCCCTTCGAAGCTGTCGTGCCGGAGTTCCTCGACGGGCAACGACTCTCCCCTGAAGGCAAGCTTTCTTCCCACGGATCGAGCGCTCGCCAGAAGACGTAGGTTCTTGATGGGGAAGTTGCGCTCCGCGAGAATCTCGAGAAAGACGCCTCCCACGGCGCCGGTGGCCCCCGCGAGGGCCACGTTGAAGGTTCTTTTTTCCGCCGACATCCCTGTTGCTCCCTCTCCTGTCAAAGACTTCTCTGCTCCTTGCGAACCCGCTCGCCCATCTCCTGCGTCCCCACGAGGGTCGTGCCCGCGCCTCCCTCTCCCGCCAGATCGGGCGTCCGCAGGCCCGCGTCGAGCACGCGCGCCACCGCCTTCTCTATCCTGCGCGCCCGGTCATTCATCCCGAGCGAGTAGCGCAGGAGCATCGCCGCGGAGAGGATTGTCCCGAGCGGATTGGCCTTCCCCTCCCCCGCGATATCGGGCGCGCTGCCGTGCACGGGCTCATAGAGCCCTCCCCGCGCACCCAACCCGGCGAGACTGGCAGAGGGGAGAAGCCCGATCGATCCGGTCAGCATCGCCGCCTGATCTGAAAGAATGTCTCCGAACATGTTCGTCGTCACGATCACATCGAACTGCGCGGGATTTCGCACAAGCTGCATGGCGCAATTGTCGACGTACATGTGGGAGAGCGCGACGTCCGGATAGTCCCGTCCTACTTCCGTCACGACGTCACGCCAGAGTTCCGTTGCCTCGAGCACGTTGGCCTTGTCGACGCTCGTGAGTTTCTTTTTCCGGAGCTTCGCAATCTCGAAACCGCAGACTGCCACCCGCCGTATTTCCGACTCCGAATAGCGAAGGGTGTTGATCCCGACGCGTTCTCCCCCCTCGCTGGAAACGCCACGGGGCTTCCCGAAATAGATACCGCCCGTCAGCTCCCGCACCACCATGATGTCAGTTCCGGAAATGATCTCGGACTTGAGCGATGAAGCGGAAGCCAGCGCGGGCTGAACGACGGCCGGCCGAAGATTCGCAAACAGACCCAGCTCCTCCCGAAGCCCCAGGAGCGCGCGCTCGGGACGGACGCTGAAATCGAGCGACTCCCACTTTGGCCCGCCCACGGCGCCGAGGAGCACAGCATCGGCGCGCCTGGCGAGCGCGAGGGTCTGGTCCGTCAGTGGCGCTCCGGCCTGATCATAGCTCGCGCCGCCCACGGGGGCCTCCTCATAGACGGCCTCGGGAAGAGCCTCTCTCAGACAGGCGACCGCCTCCAGCACGACCTCGGGGCCGATCCCGTCACCGGGAAGAACGGCTATCAACGGTTTCTTGCTCATGTCACGCTCACGTGGGGCCGGGCGGGCGGCGAAGCGCCGCGCCCGAGGTAGCTCACGCCTTATCTCCAGGGGGTCGTTACCGGACGGCGATTTTCCTGGCGAGGTGGGCCATGAGCCCGCCGTCCTCGAGGAGCGCCTGCATGGCGGGGGGCACGGGCTGCGCCTTGTAGGCCTGGCCCGTCGTCAGGTTCTTGATGGCGCCGGAGCCGAGATCCACCTCGATCTCGTGGCCGTTCTCTATCCCCTCGCTCGCCTCGGGCGACTCCAGAATTGGGAGGCCCGTGTTGAAAGCGTTCCGATAGAAAATCCTCGCAAAGCTTTTCGCGATCACGCAGGAGATACCGGCCCCCTTGATCGCGACGGGGGCGTGCTCCCGCGAGGAGCCACAGCCGAAGTTCTTACCGGCCACAATGACGTCGCCCGCCTTTACGTTTCCGGCGAACGCAGGATCGGCGTCCTCCATGCAGTGGCTGGCCAGCTCCGCCGGATCCGTCGTGACCATGTACCGCGCCGGAATAATCTGATCCGTGTCGACGTCGGCGCCGAACTTGTGTGCTTTCCCACCAAACATTTTCTTCTCCTGGTTCTTTTCCTGGTTCTTCTCCCTGCCTGTCCCGGATCTCCTGGCGGGAAGAGATCAGCCGTCGCTCACCACTTCCCGAGGGTGACTGATCTTCCCCGTCACGGCGCTCGCCGCGGCAACGGCCACGTTCGAGAGATAGGCCCTGGCGGTCGGGTGCCCCATGCGGCCCGGGAAGTTCCGGTTGGTGGTCGAAATAGCCACCTCATCGGGTCCCAGAACGCCCATGTGTCCGCCCAGGCAGGGACCGCAGGTCGACGGGCTGATGATGGCGCCCGCGTCGACGAAGGTTTCGATGAGACCTTCCTTCAGCGCCTGCTTCCAGGCCTGGGGGGACGCGGGGAAGACGATGAGCCGCACCCCCTTGGCCACCTTGTGGCCCTTCAGCACCGATGCAGCAACGCGAAGATCCTCGATGCGCCCGTTCGTGCAGGAGCCGATGACGGACTGCCCAATCCGGATGTCCTCGGATGTCGCCTCGCTGATCGGATGGATATTTTCCGGTGCGAAGGGGTAAGCCACCACCGGCTCAATCTCGTCGGCGTTGAACTCCTTGTGATAGGCGTAGTTCGCATCGGCATCGCTGTCGTGGTAGACCCCGGGCCGTGAGCTCCGTGCCCCGCAGTACTCCTTCGTCTTCGCGTCGGGTACGAAGATGGCGCTCTTCCCGCCGGCCTCGATGGCCATGTTGGCGATGGTGAGCTTCCCTGCGACGTCCAGCGACTCGAGTGCCGGCCCGGAATACTCCATCGCGCGGTAGAGCGCGCCGTCCACGCCGATCTCGCCGATAACCGTCAGAACGATATCCTTTGCCTCCACCCAGCGGTCGATGGCTCCGTTGAAGTGAAACTTCATCGTCTCCGGCACTCGGAACCATGTCTCCCCGGTAATCATGGCGGCGGCGACATCCGTCGAGCCGACCCCCGTGGAGAAGGCGCCGAGGCCGCCGTAGGTGCAGGTATGGCTGTCGGCCCCCAGCACGCAGTCGCCCGCGATAACGAGGCCCAGCTCCGGGAGAAGCGCGTGCTCGATCCCCGCCTCGCCCCCCTCATAGAAATGCGGGAGCCCGAACTCTTCCGCGAACTCTCGCGAAACCTTCACCTGCTCGGCAGAGCGGATGTCCTTGGCCGGCGTGAAGTGGCTCATGACGAGGCACACCTTCGTCTTGTCGAAGACGTCTTTCGCGCCCGACGCCCTGAACGCCTTGATGGCCAGCGGCGCGGTAATGTCGTTCGCAAGAACCAGATCGAGCTTGCAAGTCACAATCTGGCCCGGCTCGACGTGATCGAGTCCCGCGTGGCTGGCGAGAATCTTCTCGGTAATGGTCATCCCCATCTCAAGGCCCTTTCTCTTCCGTACGCTGGGTCAACTTCTGCTTCTTCCGCCAGGCCAGCTTGTTCAGCGCGCTGATATAAGCCTTGGCCGACGCCACGATGATATCGGTGTGCGCGCCGTGGCCAATGGACGTGATACCGTTTTCGGTGAGCGTGACGCTTACCTCCCCCTGGGCATCCGTTCCGCCCGTGATGGCGTTGACCTGATAGCGCACCAGGCTGCTCTCGCTCTGCGTTATGCGCCCGATGACCTTGAAAGCCGCGTCGACCGGGCCGTCACCGGTCCCCTCCTCCTTCACAACGCGATCCTCCACGGCCATCTCCACCGTCGCCGCGGGGACGAGACCCGTGCCGCTCGATACGTTCATATCGATGAGCCTGTACTTGTCATCCATGCGCAGCACGGCGTCCGCCACAAGAACTTCCAGATCCTCGTCGTAGATCATCTTCTTTTTGTCCGCGAGCGTCTTGAAGCGCCGGAACGCGTTGTCGAGCTGATCGTCCTGGAGGTCGAAGCCGAGCGCATGAAGCCTCTCACGGAAAGCGTGGCGGCCCGAGTGCTTCCCGAGCACCAGTTCGTTCGAGCTTCGTCCGATGCTCTGGGGCGTCATGATTTCATAGGTCATGACGTTCTTGAGCACGCCGTCCTGGTGAATGCCCGCCTCGTGTGCAAAGGCATTGGCGCCCACGACCGCCTTGTTGGGCTGTACCGCCACGCCGGTGATGCTCGTCAGCAGGCGGCTCGACGGGTAGATCTCTTCCGATACGATGCGCGTCGTGAACCCGAAGAAATCCTGACGCGTCCGCAGGGCCATGACTATCTCTTCCCTAGAGGTGTTGCCGGCCCGCTCCCCGATGCCGTTCACGGTGCACTCGACCTGCCGCGCACCGACTCTGATCGCGGCAAGCGAATTGGCGGCCGCCAGGCCGAGATCGTTGTGGCAATGGACGCTGATGATGGCCCGGTCGATGTTCGACACGTGCGCCCGAATGCCCTCGATCAGCTTGCCGAACTGATCGGGGACCGCGTACCCGACCGTGTCGGGAACATTGATGACCCTGGCCCCGGCCTCGATCACGGCCTCGATGATCCGATAGAGAAACTCCGGATCGCTTCGCGTGGCGTCCTCGGCCGAGAACTCGATATTCTCCGTGTACTTCCGCGCCTGCTCCACGCCCTTAACCGCGCTCGCGAGGACTTCCTCGGCGCTCTTCTGCAGCTTGTAGCGCATATGGATCGCGCTTGTCGCAATGAAGACGTGGATGCGCGGAGTGGCCGCGCCCCGGAGCGCTTCACCGGCCGCTTCGATGTCCTCCGGCTCGCAGCGTGCAAGGCCGGCAATCTCACACGCGCGGACGTCCTCCGCGATGCGTTTCACGGCTTCGAAGTCACCGGGACTGGCGATGGGAAACCCGGCCTCGATCACGTCGACACCCAGCTTCTCGAGCTGCCGGGCCATGAGGAGCTTCTCCTCCATGTTCATCGAGGAGCCAGGCGACTGCTCGCCGTCGCGCAGCGTCGTGTCGAACATTCGAATCTGCTCGTTCATCGTCTATCTCTCTTACAGCCGAAGAGTGCGACTCAAGTGGGGGACGCGCCCCCTCCGCCTGCCCCAGCGGCGCGCGCCTCTTCCATCGCGCGGACCCTGCGCCGCTTTCGCAGGAAGATCAGCCCCTCGAGGGGCCCACTCATCGCGTAGGCAATCGCCATGACGAAAAGCGTTTTCGCGGGGTCGGCCGCGATAACGGTGATCGCGGCCACCATGACCAGAAGCACCCATGGGGCCCGGGGGCTTTTGAAGTCGAGCTGCTTGAAACTGCGGTAACGCACGTTCGAAACCATGAGGAGCGCCAGCACCATGATGATCAGTGGCACGTAGAACTGCCGGAAAGCGGGATTGTCGCCCACGTCCTTGAAAAACAGCACCGACGTGCAGACCACCGCGGCACCGCCCGGCGTCGACAAGCCCAGGAAGTATTTCTTCTCTTCGATCTCCGTCTGGACGTTGAAACGAGCCAGTCGGAGTGCGGCGCAAGCCGCGTACAGGAACGATGCCAGCCACCCCACTTTCCCGAAGGGCTGCATCGCCCAGGTGTAAAGCATGATCGACGGCGCCAGCCCGAAGGAGACCATGTCGGCAAGGCTGTCATACTCACCGCCGAACTGACTCGTCGTGTTGGTGAGCCGCGCCACCCGCCCGTCGAGCAGATCGAAAAAACCGGCGAGGATGAGGCCGATCGCCGCCTGGTGCAGGCGGCCATTGATCGCCTCGACGATGGCGTAGAAGCCAAAGAAGAGGTTTCCGGTCGTAAAGAGGGCCGGCAGGAGATAGATGCCGCGCCGCCGGCGCTCTCCCATCATGGTAACCATGCCATCACCGAGCTTCCTCCCCTGACCCTGTCGCCTGTCTTCACGGCGATCCGGGAATCAGCAGGCACGACTATCTCCACGCGCGAGCCGAAGCGGATGAGCCCCATGATCTCGCCTCGCCCCACCTCGTCTCCCGGCCGCAGGTAGCAAACGATGCGGCGGGCAACCAGACCCGCAATCTGCCGGAAGACCACCCGGCGCCCGGAATCATCCTCGACGCAGATCTCGTTCGCCTCGTTCGCCTCGCTCGCCTTGTCGAAGGAGGCGTTGAAAAACTTCCCGGGCCTGTACTCGACACCGAGAATCTTCCCCGCAATCGGCGTCCGGTTCACGTGGACGTCGATGATGTTCAGAAAGACGCTGATCTTCCGGGCCTGTCCGCCGAGCCACTTTCGATCGTCGACGGTGTCAACACCGAGGACCTTTCCGTCGCCCGGCGAAACCACGGCGCCGTCGTCCGTGGGGATCTCCCGCCGGGGGTTCCTGAAAAACCAGAGACAGAAAATTGCAAATCCGGCCGCGATGCCCGCGAGCGTCGACCAGCCCGGCAGGGTGAAGATCACGGCCGCAACAACGCCGGCGCCCACGAAGGGGAATCCTTCGCGCATGATGACCGGGTGTGTTTTGTTCACGGCCTCAAGTCCCCAGGAGGCTCCGGGCCCCCGAACGCGCTTGTCCCGGAAGCCACACTTAGTTGAGCTTCCGATCAACGAGCTTTTTCTTCGTGAGCCACGGCATGAGGCTTCTCAGTCGCCGGCCCACCTTCTCGATGGGATGCTCCTCGCCCTGCTTGGTGAGGGCGTTGAAAACCGGCTTGCCCGCCTTCCCCTCGAGAATCCACTCCCGGGCGAAAACACCCGACTGGATCTCGGTAAGAATACGCCTCATTTCCTTCTTTGTCTCATCGGTGATCACGCGTGGGCCACGGGTGAGATCGCCGAACTGCGCGGTGTTCGAAATCGAGTAGCGCATGTTCGCGATGCCGCCTTCGTAAAGAAGATCGACAATGAGCTTCGTTTCGTGAAGACACTCGAAGTACGCCATCTCGGGCGCGTATCCGGCCTCGACGAGGGTCTCGTACCCCGCCGTAATGAGGCTCGTCAGACCTCCGCAGAGCACCGCCTGCTCGCCGAAGAGATCCGTCTCCGTCTCTTCCCGGAAGCTCGTTTCAATGATGCCAGCGCGGCCGCCGCCGATGGCCCGCGCGTAGGCAAGCCCCACCTGGCGCGTGTCCCTCGAGGGATCCTGGTGGATTGCCAGGAGGCACGGGACTCCGGCGCCGCGTTCATACTCGGAGCGAACAAGGTGTCCCGGCCCCTTGGGGGCCACCATGAACACGTTCACCCCCTTCGGCGGGACAATCTGCCCGAAGTGAATGCTGAAGCCGTGGGCCACGCCGAGATACTTGCCCGCACGCAGGGAAGGGGCGATCTCATTCCGGTAGACCTCTTCGTGGTACTCGTCGGGCAGGAGGATCATGATCACGTCGCCCTTGCGGGACGCCTCCGCGGCGGTCATCACCTTGAGGCCGGCCTTCTTCGCCTTCGCGCCCGCCTGCGGGTCCTTCTCGGCCACCACCACGGAAACCCCGGAATCCTTCAAATTCCTTGCGTGTGCGTGCCCCTGGCTTCCGTATCCGATGATGGCCACGGTCTTCCCCTTCAGGCGCCGTGGCTGGGCATCCTTGTCGTAGTAAATCTTGATCGCCATAGTCAGCTTCTCCCGGCTGGCGTGCGAACGCCGCCCGATTGGGGTGAGGACCCCCGCGCCAGGGCGATTCGCCCCGTCCGGACTATCTCCTTGATGCCCAGCGGTTGGAGGAGCGCGATGATCCCCTCGATCTTCTTCTCGCCGCCCGTCACCTCCACGGTGAAGGATTTGGGCGTGGTATCCACCACTTTCCCGCGAAAGATGTCGACAATCCGTAACGCCTC
>CBDUXZ010000068.1:0-8415 GCA_965371325.1 uncultured bacterium
ATTCCTTTCACGGAGGTGGAGGCGTCCATCCAGAGCAGGCATCTTCAAAAGGATATGGAGGGCGAGTTCCAGAAGTGGCTCGATAAGCTGCGAGCCAACGCCTATGTCGAAAAGAAGCTTTGACGTCGTTCCGGATGAGGATGCGTTTGAAGCCTCGCATTGCGATCACGATGGGTGAGCCTGCAGGCGTCGGGCCGGAGGTGGTGGCCCGCGCGTTGGAAGAGAGGGCCGTTCGCGATCTGTGCGCCCCGGTTGTCTTCGGGCACACGGGGCTGCTCAACGCCTCAGCCCGAGCCCAGGGTCTCTCGTTGCGATTTGTCGATGCCGTTTCTCCGGAGGCGTCCGCGAACCTCGGGGAGATTCCCGTTATCGATGGAGATCTCTTCGAGGCCCGGCGCGTGACGCCGGGTAAACCGGTCACTGAAACCGCACCGGCCGTCATCCGATGGATTGAGCAGGCCGTTCGGGCTGCTCAGAGTGGCGCCGTGGATGCAGTGGCGACGGGGCCGATCGACAAGTCGGTCCTCGGCGCCGCCGGATTCGGATTTCCGGGGCATACGGAATTTCTCGGCGCGCTCTGCGACGAGCCGCAACCGGTGATGATGCTCGCGAGTCCCCGGCTCCGTGTGGTTTTGGCCACCATCCACCTGCGACTCGAAGAGGTCGCCCCGCGCCTGGCGGCGACCGATCTGCTCCGCCTGCTCCGGATCACCGCCGCCGCCCTGGTGGGCGACTTCTCTGTTGCCCGGCCGCGCCTGGCCGTCGCCGCGCTCAATCCCCACGGGGGTGAGGGGGGGATGTTCGGAGATGAGGAGGCCCGCCTTATACGCCCGGCCGTGACGGCCGCCCGGCAGGAAGGGATTGACGCGGAAGGTCCCCTCCCCGCCGATACGCTCTTTTATCACGCAGTTCGGGGTGCCTATGACGCGGTGGTCTGCATGTATCACGATCAGGGCCTCATCCCCCTGAAAATGGACGGCTTCATGGAGGCCGTGAACGTAACCCTGGGGCTCCCGATCGTCCGTACCAGCGTCGACCACGGGACGGCCTACGATCTGGCCGGGACGGGGAGCGCGGATCCCTCCAGCATGGTAGCCGCCCTCCGAGTGGCGTCGGAAATTGTGTCGAATCGGGCCAAAAGCCCGAAAAAACAGAGAAAAATCCTTGATCTTTAAAGCCCGGCAAGGTATTTGACCATATTCCCGAGGGGGCCGGTTCGAATTGGAAGGGCCTGGCACGAGGGGCCCGGCCCGTTGTTCTCATCACGCCCGCTGCACCGGGGCGGGTACGCAAGGGTTCGAGATGCTCAAAAAGGAAGATATCGTCTCCCAGATCGACGCCCGGTTGCAGGGTGAAATCGACGACGAAGAGCTGGTGATGTGGGCACACGAGTGTTTCATCAACGATGACGAGGGCGAAAATCCATACGACGAAGAGTGGGTCGACATCATCGATGAAGTGGTCTACCGGCTCCAGGCGTCCGATGAACCCGAGATGGAGTTGTCCGAGGAGCTTTTGAAGGATCTGCGGCAGAAACTCGCCGAGTAGCGCGATCAAAAAGGCGAAAGATCGTCTGGGAGGAGCCATCGACCGGCTCCTCCCGTCTTTTTTCCCCGGGGGCGGCGCAGGTCCGGGGAACGGGCTCCGCTTTCGAAGGCCCGGGCCCCACGATCAGCGCCGGGTGCCCGTGCTAGACTTCCCGAAATGAGCCCGACTGATCTTCCGCAGACGCCCGCGGCGGGTGAAGGTGTTTTCCATACGCGCCGGCCGGAGAACGTCCCCAGACCGCCCGATTGCGCCATTGTCGAGGAGGAGCTCGGGGACTGCGATCTGTTCACCATCGCGCCCCAGGAGGGCGTCGTGCCCGGCCCCCAGATGTTCTTCGCCTTCATCTGGGCGGGCGTGTGGACGCTCGGGGTTCTGCTCTATGTGCTCGTTCCCAACGAGCACGGTCCCGTGGTTAATTTTCTCGCGCTCATGGCCGGGCTCGCCGGGGAGTACCTTGCGCTCACGGTGCTCGTCTCGGCGCTTCTGGTTCGCTTTTCCGTCGAGCGGATAAGCCTCGGTCCTGAGGGCGTGGTCAAGGAGAGGCGCCTCGGACCCATCCGGTTCACCCGGCGTGCGGCGCTCTCCAGGGCGCGGGCCTTCCGCATCGATGCCTTCCCGATGCCCCGCGAGCCCGGCAAATGGTCCACCCACCTTTACCTGCTCGTCGGAAGCCCGGATGCCGACGTTGGTTCTCCCGGGAGGGTCGATGCCATGTCCTTCCAGCTCGCCGAGGGGGCGCGGGAAGAGGACAAATACTGGCTCGCCTCCCGTATGAACGCCGGGCTCCGAACCCGGCGTGCGGCGCTTACCCGAAGAATCTGACTGAGATTGTTGGAAGCCCGGCCGCCTCTTCCTATATTAACGGATCCGGGTCCGGCGGCGCTTCAGGCAAAACAAAACAGACACAGCTCACCGACAGGGCTTATGGGCACAGATCGAATCATCATCCGCGGCGCGCGGGAGCATAACCTCAAGGGGATCAACCTCGAGCTTCCCCGCAACAAGCTCGTGGTGATCACCGGGCTCTCGGGCTCCGGCAAATCGTCTCTCGCCTTCGACACCATCTACGCCGAGGGACAGCGGCGTTACGTCGAGAGTCTCTCCGCCTACGCCCGCCAGTTTCTCGAGCAGATGGGCAAGCCCGAGGTAGAGAGTATCGAGGGACTTTCCCCCGCTATCTCCATCGAGCAGAAGTCCACGTCGAAGAACCCCCGCTCGACCGTCGGCACCGTAACGGAGATTTACGACTACCTCCGCCTCCTGTTCGCGCGGGCCGGGGAGCCGCACTGCTTCGAGTGCGGGAAACTCATCGCCAGTCAAAGCGTTCAACAGATTGTCGATCAGATTCTGACCTGGCCCAACGGGGTACGCTTCCAAGTGCTCGCGCCGGTGATCCGCGGGCGTAAGGGAGAGTACCGGCGGGAGATGCGGGAGTGGCAGAAGGCCGGTTTCGTTCGCGCGCGCATCGACGGCGATCTCGTTGAGCTCGCCGATGCCTACGGCCTGGAGAAGAACAAGAAACACGACATCGATGTGATAGTGGATCGGCTCACGATGAAGGATACCATCCGGTCCCGGCTTACCGACTCCATCGAAACGGCGCTGAGGCTGGCCGATCGGCTCGTCAGGGTGGAGACCGTGCCCCCGGGGAGGGCGCGGCCGAAGAGCTACCTCTTCAGCGAAAAGTTTGCCTGCATCGACTGCGGTATTTCCTACCCGGAGATCTCTCCGCGACTCTTCTCCTTCAACAATCCCTTCGGTGCCTGCGGCGATTGCGGAGGTCTCGGCGATGTTCCGACCTTCGACCCCGAACTGCTCGTGCCTGATCCGCGGCTCTCGGTGCGCGCGGGCGCCATCGCGCCCTGGCAGGAGCGGCACTCGGTCTACCACCGGCAGATGCTCCAGGCGCTCGCGAAGCACTACAAGTTCAATCTCGACACCGCCTGGCGGAAGCTTCGCAAGAGCGTGAAGAAGGTCCTCCTCTACGGCTCCGGCGACGAGGAGATTCGCTTTACCTACGAGAGCGGGGGGCGGCGGCATACCTACACCCAGGTTTTCGAGGGGGTCATTCCGGAGCTTGACCGCATTCACGAGGAAGCGTCCGGTAATCTGGCAAGGGAGGAGTACGAGGCCTGGATGGCTCCCCGTGACTGCGAGAGTTGCGGTGGGACGCGGCTTCGGAAAGAAGCGCTTTTCATAAAGGTTGGCGGGAAAAGTATCGCCGAAATGACGAGCTTCTCCGTGCGGGAGGCGTTCGAGGCCTTCTCGTCACTCGAGCTCGATCCGATGCGCATGGAGATCGCGCGGCGAATTCTGAAGGAGATCGTTGAGCGCCTCGGGTTCATGATGAACGTCGGGCTGGAATATCTGACGCTCAACAGGCCCGCGGGAACGCTTTCGGGCGGTGAGGGACAACGCATCCGGCTCGCGACCCAGATCGGTTCGAGCCTCGTCGGGGTTCTCTACATTCTGGACGAACCCTCCATCGGCCTGCACCAGCGTGATCATCGCCGGCTCCTTGCCACCCTCGAGCAACTGCGCGATCTGGGAAACACCGTTCTCGTTGTGGAGCACGACGAGACGACCATTCTCGCGGCCGATCACGTCGTCGATCTGGGGCCCGGTGCGGGCGTTCACGGGGGCGAGGTGGTCGCCGAGGGGTCGCCGGACGATATCAAGCGGTGCGAGGAGAGCCTCACCGGCCTCTACCTTTCGCGAAAGCGCGCCATCGAGATACCCAAGCGCCGGCGGAAGGGGGACGGACGGGCGCTGATCCTGAAGGGGGCCCGGGAGAACAACCTGCGCGATCTCGAGGTGAAGTTTCCCCTGGGCGTATTCACCTGCGTGACCGGGGTTTCCGGCTCGGGGAAATCAACGCTCGTGAACGATACGCTTTATCGAATTCTCGCCCAAAAGCTCTACGGTGGGAGAGTACGCGCGGGAGAATACAATCAGCTCGACGGCATCGAGCACCTGGACAAGGTGATCGACGTGAGCCAGTCGCCCATAGGCCGGACGCCGCGATCGAACCCGGCCACCTACACCGGGCTCTTCACGGACGTGCGCCAGCTCTTCGCCCGGCTCCCCGAGTCCCGTGTTCGTGGATACCAGGCCGGGCGCTACTCCTTCAACGTAAAAGGGGGGCGCTGCGAGGCCTGCAGCGGGGATGGCATTCTCCGCATCGAGATGCATTTTCTTCCCGACATCTACGTGACCTGCCAAACCTGCGGGGGGAAGCGCTACAACCGTGAGACGCTTGAGATCCGTTTCAAGGGGAAAAACATCGCGGAAGTGCTGGCGCTCACGGTGGCACAGGCGCTTGAGGTGATGACGAACATCCCCGCGATCCGGACGAAGCTCCAGACACTGGCCGACGTGGGGCTCGACTACATCACACTCGGGCAGTCGGCAACGACGCTCTCGGGTGGGGAGGCCCAGCGCATCAAGCTTGCCAAGGAGCTTTCGAAGCGGCAAACCGGCAGGACGCTCTACATCCTCGACGAGCCGACCACCGGCCTGCACTTTGACGACACGCGAAAGCTTCTCGGCGTGCTGCACCAGCTGACGGACATGGGGAACAGCGTTATTGTCATCGAGCACAACCTCGATGTGATCAAGACCGCCGATT
The DNA here is from genome assembly GCA_965371325.1 of uncultured bacterium. Taxonomy (GTDB): domain Bacteria; phylum JAUYMQ01; class JAUYMQ01; order JAUYMQ01; family JAUYMQ01; genus CBDUXZ01. The sequence continues at coordinate 5,177 of CBDUXZ010000068.1, forward strand.
ATGTGATCGATCTCGGTCCCGAGGGGGGCGATCTTGGCGGCGCGGTGGTTGCTACCGGCACGCCGGAAGAGATCGCCCGCAAGTCCAAATCCCACACCGGCAGGTACCTTCGGGAGGTGCTTGTCCGCTAGGGGGGGCCGCCCCTCCCTGCCTACCCATCTTCCGGGGCAGAGACGTGATACCTGCAACCCTGGTTGCCGCCCTCATTTTCGCAATCGCCATCCCCGGCATCGCGGCCGGCCAGGCGGACATTGCCCCGCCCGCAGGCGTGACGGCCGCTCCTCGGCCCTCGCCGAGGCTCGAGCCTTTCTATGACATCGGCGATGCCTCCCCGCGGGAGCTGCGGCGCATCAATGCGGACAACGCCTCTATCATCGGGATCCGGATCGGGGACAGCTTGCAGCACCTGAACAGGACGCTGGAAAGGCCGAAGGGGAAGCGTGTGGAGAAGTCCCTCGGGAGGGTGCATCACACCGTATTCAGATACGACGATCTCCAGGTGCGCGTGAATGCGGACGAGCGAATTGCCCGCATCAAGGTCATGGCCAGCGGCGCCTGGATGATGCACAACGCGCTACGCGATCTGATGACCGACTTCAGCGAGCGGCGACTGCAGCAGATTCTCGGGTGGAATTACCGGCGGAAGCTCAAACGCGTTTATGTGTGGCCGATCAGCCGCACGCGCTTCATGCAGGACAGCAATCGTGACCGCCTGCTGGGGCGGGTCATGGTGTACTATGATCTTGCGTCTGTCGCGCAGGCGGAAAAGAAGATCATCAAGGCATGGGACACCGTCTACATCTATGACGAGCGGGGCATACACGTTCGCGTCTATAGCAATATTCCCGTGTCGGGTCGCTTCAAGGCCGACTTCGTGCTGATCAAGCCGCAGATGCCCAGCCTCCTCCCCTCCCCGGACCGCGATGCGGGGCCCGTTCGGAGCTTGACTGAACGGTGGAATTTCGCCTAGCTTACAGGCCATCTTGCACCGCCCCCCCCGATGTCCGGGACGTTCTCGCTAGGAGGTCACTTGAAGGGGGCACTTCGTTTACTTGCCCGCACGCGAACCGGCTGCATCGTTTGGCTCCTTGCCGTGGTGCTCACCGCATGGCCCGGAGGGGGGGGCGTCCGGGCAGATGAGCTTTCCGAGATCGCGTTCACCGAAGGCTTCATGGCCCTCAAGGCCGACGATCTCCCGACCGCAGCCGAACGCCTCGAAACCGCAGTTTCCCGCGATCCCCACGACGCTCCCGCCTGGTACTGGCTCGGCATCGCACGGGCCCGCGCGGGGGACGACGACGCGGCGATTGGCGCCTACAACCGGGCGCTCGCAATCAACCCGGACTACGCACAGGCTTCCTATGCCAGGGGGAACGCCCGCTCCCGCCAGGGGGAGGCGAAGGCGGCCAGAGAGGACTGGTCGCTTGCCGGCGAGAAGGTGCCGGGTTCCGCTCTTGCCGAGAGAGCGAGGCTCCGGCTCGAGGAGGGTGGCGCGGATTACGAGGCGAAGAGCTGGGATCTCACCGTCGGTATTGGGGTCGAATACGATACGAATGTGTTTCTTTTTCCCAATCTCGGAGACGCACCGACGGGGAGCGGGGGCCGGTCTTTCCGCCCCGCGGATCACCGCCATGATACCCGCTTCCGCTACTACGTGAACGGCGGCTACCGCTTCCTAACAAACGACAAATGGACGCTCTCGACGCGCCAGTTCTTTCAGGCGAGTACCCAGGCACGCAGCGAGGATGTGAACTTCATTGAATACGCCCCCTCTCTATCCATCGACTATGACGCCGATCCATTCGTGCTGGGTTTCGATTACCTCTTCACTGTTCAAGGACTTGCAGGAGATGAGTTCATGGTGCGGAACGCGGTTCAGCCGAGGGTGACCCTTCGCGAGGGAGATTCCCATTACACCCGGCTTTTCTACCGCTACAGCCATTCAGACTACAATGTGAGCGTGGTGAGGATATTTGATCGGAGCGGAAACGAGCACCGGGTGGGGCTCGATCAGTTTGCCCTTATTTTTGATCAGCGCGGTTACGCGCGCGCGGGCGTCGAATGGAGGAGGGATCTGACAGACGGCTCGGAGTACAGGGCAAGCTACCTGACCGTCTCCGGAGAGCTGGTCGCGCCCCTGCCGGCCGACGCGCAGATCAATGTATCGGCGGGCCAGACGTGGGCGGACTATGATCACGAAAGCGCTTTAAGCCGTCCCTCGGCGGTCTTCTTCACCTTGGGCCCTACTTTCAACCGGACCAACGTGCTGGTGAAGGTGGGGGATCCAAAATCGGAGCGAACCACCGCGGCGAGCGCCGTTGTGTCACGCCAGTTCGGGGATCACTGGAGCACCTCCGCCGGTTACGGCTACACGGTAAATCAGTCGAGCATTGACACGTTCGATTACAACCGGAGCATCTTTTCATTTTTTGTGAATTACAATTTCTGACCACCGCCGAGGCAAGGAGAGTTCGATGAGTGCAGCATATGTTCGTACCATCCTCATCGCGATGGCCCTCCTCTGCGCACTCTTGGGGCCTCCCGCCCGGGCGCAGGATAAGCAGGAGGGGATCGCCATTGTTGTCGAGAGGGTCACTCCGGCGGATTACAGGCACGCCGGTGAGAGTAACTGGCAGGCAGTGCCGGATGGAGGAGACATCGTTCTCGGCGATTCGCTGAAAACGGGTTCCGGGGGACGGATTAAGCTCATTTTCAACGACCGGAGCATTCTCATCCTGTCCGAGAACACGTCCCTTGACGTCACCGAGCACGTCTATGATCCCGACAGGAAAAGGCGAAAGTCCCTCTTCAAGCTGTACGAGGGGAAGGTCCGGGCGATCGTGGGCGAGCTATTCGGCGCCAGCTCGAGATTCGAGATTGAAACGCCCGTGGCGGTGGCCGGCGTCAAGGGAACCGACTACGACACCGAGCACGAGGACCCTTGCAGCACCGTCTACACGAACCTGGGTGCAGTCAAGGCCAGGAACAGCGATCCGGCAATCATCGGTGAGGTCGCGGTGCCCGATGGCTATCTCAGCGTTGTCTGCGAAGGCAAGCCTCCGACCGAACCGGTCGTGGCGCCCGAGGACTTCATCAAGAAGACGGTGCCGCTCCGCTCCGCCCGGACCGTGAAGCCCGAGCCGCCCCCGGACGACGGTGGAAACGGGCCCCCGGGACCCGGGCCGGCGCCGCCGAAATGTCCGCCCGACAACGGCCCGTCATCCACCGATCTGGGAGGG
>CBDUXZ010000069.1:0-8404 GCA_965371325.1 uncultured bacterium
CGGGCGTGTAAGCAAGAGAGAGATCCTCCTGGGTGGCGCACGGCTTCGTCGGCACCGTCTCCACTTTTCCAGGGCGCCCCTCCGTATGGTAATCGAGGGCTTTTGCCTTCCAATCCGTCATCTGGTGGCTCCATCAGCGGAATCCCGGCGCCTCGCGCCGGGTCGGCTTCACCGCACCGCAGACTCCGAGGCTCGAATTCCCTGCGCAGCAGCAAAGAACTTTTTATAGCACACAATTGTATACAAGCCCATGAAAAGACCCCGGAGCGCCCCTTGGTTTAGGCGAGTGCCGGGCGGACCTGATTCAGGAGCACTTCGACATTTTTTTCGTACTCGGCAGGATTCGCGTAGCTGACCGCGTGGACCAGGTGGGTCACGCCCGCATCGGCAAACGCGCGGGCATAGTCGGCGGCCCGGGAAGGGTCTTCGACGGGAAGGGTTTTCATCGCAACGACTTCGAGGGCGCCCCGGCCCGATTCCTCGGCCAGCTTCTGGAGCGTCGCAACGGGAGCCTCGAGATCTTCAGGGCCAACGCCCGCGGGGATCCACCCCTCGCCGTAGCGAAGGGCCCGTTTGAAGGCCTGGGGCGGCGCTCCCCCGACATAGATGGGGGGCCGGGCCGGCCGCGGCCGGAAGAGGATCTTCTGGCCGTTCACCTCCACGAGATCGTCCTCGAAGCAGGCATGAAGCAGCTCCAGGGCCTCGTCGGTGAGGGCGCCGCGCCGGCTGCGATCGACACCCAGCACCCGGAATTCGGCTTCGAGCCACCCCACGCCGACACCGAGATTGAAACGGCCGCCCGAGAGCTCCTGGATGGTCGCCACGAGCTTGGCGGTAAGCAGGGGCGGCCGGTAGGGAAGAATGAGAACGCCGGTTCCGAGAGCAATCCGCCGCGTCACGCCCGCCAGAAACGCGATGCTGGCCAGGGGCTCGAGAAACCGCCCCCCGTCCATCCCCTCGGCCCCCTCCGGGGGAACCGCGAGATGCTCGTTCACCCAGAGGCTGTCGAGACCCGCATCATCGGCCAGCCGCGCGCACGCCTCGATGGTCTCGCGGGTGGACTGTGGCCCCCAGATTCGAACGGTGATTCCGAGCTTCATGGTGAGACCCAGGGTAAGCGGCAGAAAATGCGACGGGATGCGCGAGCCCGCCAGGAGGAGACCCGGCGGGCTCGCAATTCATGACAGCGCGCTGTCCGTTTCAAATTGGTGGAGCTGGGGGGGCTCGAACCCCCGACCCCAAGACTGCCAGCCTTGTGCTCTCCCAACTGAGCTACAGCCCCACAAAACGACGGTGGGCGGCGCACCGCCCACCTGCCGGAACGCTAACACCCGTCCCGGGGGTTGTCAACGCAAACCGCCTGCCAGCAGGTCTTTGCGGCTCGGCTGGAGCCTCGCCCTCCCGGGGACCTCGCGCAATGACAGGGCACGCGGCTCGGCTGGAGCCTCGCCCTCCCGGACGCTCTTCGCAATCACAAGGAGTGCGACCCTTCTGTCGTTAAGGACGGAGGGGGCGGGTGGCCGAGTGCCCTCCTCCGCCCCGTCACGAGGAGGGATGATCGCGCGAATGAACGGAGGTCACTCCCGTCTTGATGCTGCAAAGGGTGGGTGCTAGCATCATTTTTTCAAGGCCCGCATACCCCGGGCATCGGCCCGTGAGAGCTTCCCGCCCCCCGGTGCGGCTCGGGCCCCTCCCCCGGCCGTTCTGACACAAAGAGAGCCCGAAGCGTGTCCATGATCCGGAAATTCTTTCACCTGTCCCCGGGAATCCCGTTTTCGCACCTCCTGGCAACGCTCCTCTTCCTCTGCGCGCCCGGCGTCGTCCTCGCCTTCTCCTCGATCAACGTGGATGTTCGCTCGCCGGGCGATGGCTCCGAGTTCACGCATCACTTAAACCTCGCTTACCTAACGGGCGATACCTGGATCAACGCGCTCCCCCGGCGCCACCAGGACGTCGTGATGCTCATCGATTCATCTGGCAGCACTTCTGATCCCTCAGGGGCCGACGTCGACGGCGATGGCAGGACGGGACGGGGCTTCTTCGGAATCATCAACAACACGGACGGGGGCGATTCGGTTCTGGCTGCAGAGGTTGCCTCGGCAAGGAAGCTCGTTCGCAGCTTCGACCCGGCGATTACCGCCGTTGCCGTTGTCAGTTTCGACGGCGCCCGAACGACCGGATTCGGTCTCGGACGGCAGCCGATCCCCGATGCCTTTGTGGAGCAGCCTCTTACGACGAGTTACTTCCTGGTTGAGTCGGCGCTCGACCGGATCCTCGATCGCGGGCCGGACGGCGGAACCAACATGGCGGAGGGGGTTCGAAAAGCGGTGAACGAGTTGACGGGATTTCAGAGCGCTTCCATTCCGCGGCCCGGCGCCGAGCGCTCGATCTTCCTCTTTACGGACGGCTTCCCGACCCTGCCGTTCATGGGATGGTTCGCTGCCGAGCGGAAGAACGTGGAGCTGACGGTCTACTACGCTGAAACCGCGGGGCGCCTCGGAATCAAGGTGCATGCCTTCGCGGTGGGAAAACAGGCGCTCTCCCGTCCGCTCGCCACGATCGATGCGGCACGCGTTTCGGGGGGAATGTTCGTACCGGTTGCGGATCCGGCCAAGCTCCCGGCGGTGGTGGAAGCGGTGGCGGGCATCCGCGTTCAAAGGGTGAGCGTCCTGAACGCGACAACGCAGGAGCGGGCGAGGATGGTACGCCTGAACGAGAACGGCACGTTCGACGCGCTCGTCCCGCTCCGGCCCGGCGCCAACCGGCTGGAGGTGACGGCAACGGCGACGGACGGCGGGATCGCCATCCAGAACCTGACGGTCAACTATCAGCGCCCTGCCGCGAAGCATCTCGACGTGACCGTCGAGGAGGCCGAGCAGCTCGAGAAACTGCTCGAGATCCAGGTCGAGGAGGACAGTTCGAGCCTGCCCAACCGGGAGCTCTTCATCGAGATCGAGCTGGAGCGCCAGAAGGCTTACGAGCGGGCGGAGCGCCAACGCCGGGAACTGGGCATGGGGAAGGATCCGGTCACCGAGCCCCCCGTCCCTCCCCAGAGTGAGATTGCGCAATGAGCCGGGACGATCGGAAAAACTTTCCACAGTCGGCACAGCCCGGGGATCCGTCTGCCGAAGCAGGCAGCGACCACGGGGGTGAGCGCTGGACGTTTCTCCGGGACGCCATCGATGCGCTCCAGATGAAGGACGCGCGCTTTCCTCATCGCCTCTTCAAGCCCTTCGCCGATTGGGCGAACCGCCAGGAGGAGAGCGGATTTCTCCGGTTCTGGTCGCCTACGCCCCAGGTGATCGGGGCGGGCGAAGTCGGGATGCCCGAAGAGCGCGACGTCAAGCTCGATCCCTTCTTCCTCACCTCCATCGTTCTGCATCTCATTATCGCGCTTCTGTTCTGGAAGGTGATTTCAGAACTACCGCCGTTGGAACCTCCAAAGGAAGAGGAAGTCCTGGTCAAGCTCGAGGATCTTCTCCCTTCCGATGCGGGTTCGCCGGCCGACAAAGTGGCGATGAAGCCCGAGCCGGCGAAACCTGCCGCCGCTCCCAAGCCGGTGGCCAAGGCACCGAAACCGAAAACGGCGGCCCCGAAACAGACGCGAAAACCAAAGCCCAGACCCATCGTCAAGAAACCTGTCCCGAAGCCCGCGCCGGAACCGATCCTGGTTCCCAAGCAGGTAAAGCAGGCGAGGGCGATCAGCCAGAACGCCCCTATCACGCCCAGCGCGCCCACGCTCTCCCAGCGCGTACCCGAGTTCGCAGCCTCGGCGCCGTCGGCCGACGTTTCGCTCGGCGCGGGCACCTCTGCCGCCGAAATCGACGTGGACCGGGGCGGCGGCGCCGGCATACGCGGGCCTGCGGGGCCGATCGCGGTTCCCGGCGGCCGGGGCAAGGGAACGGGGCTCGGGGCGGGACAGGGGCGTGGGGACATCCAGGGATCACCTCTCCGGAGTTATCAAACGGATCCCGACTTCCAGGCGTACTTCAAGGAGATCGAGAAGCGGGCCAACCAGGTCTGGCAATACCCGTCCGGGGTCCACGGGAAGCATACGGTCGTCCTCGCCTTCCGGCTCGACGCCGGTGCGCGGGCCTACGACATCTCCGTGAAGCGCTCCTCGAACCCTGCTCTGAACAAGAGCGCAGTCGACGCGATGAAGCGAGGCTCTCCCTTCCCGCCCATCCCGGCAAAGTTCCGGGCGCTCATCGGGCGGCGGCTGATCATCACGTTTTGGCCGATCCTCTAGAGAAGCGGATGATCATGCGAATCATTGCAGCCATCACATTTCTGCTCACAACGGCGCCGCTCGCACTCGCCCAGGTCAGCGATCCCGCGGCCACGATTTACTACGAGAACGATCAGGTCGTGCGCCAGGAGCTGGATTCCAACGCGGACGGCAGGACCGACACCTGGATCTTTTTCGAAGGCGGGCGCCCGGCAAGGCAGGAGCAGGATGAGGACTTCGACGGGCGGGTGGATCTCTGGCACTTCTATGAGGGCGGACGGCTCGTCAGGCAGGAAGTCGATGAGGATCGTGACGGGAGGGCCGACACCGTCTTTCAGCTCGACGAAGCGGGCAAGCTCGCCAAGAAAGTCTCGCTCGATACCCGGGGACGAAAGCAACGGGTCGTCGCTTACGACAAGAGCGACACCTCTCGCCAGGAAGAAGACACCGACGGCGACGGGATCATGGATCGCATCATCATCTTTGAGGGAGGCCGGATCGGTCACGTGGAGGATCTGAGCCTGTCGGGCGACAAGCCGAACACTTTCTCCTATTACGACCCGTCGGGCCTCCTGACGAAGGTCCACGGCGACAAGAACAAGGACGGGCTCGTCGACATTCGGCGCTTCTTTCTTTCCGGAAGAATCAGCCGCGAGGAGATCGACACGAACTTCGACGGAAAGACGGATCTGAAGTCATGGTTCGCGGAAGAGAAGGTCGTGCGGCGCGAAACCGACACCGACTTTGACGGCGGTTTCGACACGAAAACGTGGTACGAGGCGGATCAGCTCGTGCGCCGCCGGGTCGACAAGGATGGCGACGGCACTGCCGAGATCGTCGTGGATCTTTCGGGCGGAAAGCCGGTGCGCGAGGTGAGGATCACCGATGCGGGCCACGAGACCATCTCCTTCGAGGACGGCCGGCCAATCCGCCGCGAGGTCGACTCCAGCGGAGACGGCCGCGTGGATCTCATCGAGGAGATGGCCGGCGCGCGGATGACGCGGAAGCTCGAGGACACAAATCACGACGGGCGCTTCGATGCGCTGACAGCGTGGCCCGACACCAACACGGTGATCCAGGAGAGTGACTCCGACGGCGACGGGAAGATGGATCTGCGTTCTACCTTCCTCGCTGGGAAGATCTCCCGGCAGGACGCCGACACAAACGGCGACGGGAAGGCGGACGTCTGGATCACCTTCGCGAACGGCGAGAAATCTTCCCAGGAAGAGGACACCGATTTCGATGGACGCATCGACGCGCGCTTCCACTACTCCGGAGGCGAAGTGGCGCGGCAGGAGCGGGTGAAGCGCAAGCGTCCCGCGACTGAATGGGCGAAACCCTTCTCGGTTCTCCCCGCGCCCCGCCAGGTGACCGGAGCACCGCCACCCCGCTCCGACGGGAAGGTATCGGGCACGCCGCGAGGTGACGCATGAAGGGATTTCCGGAGGCATGTCTCCTTGCGACGCTCTGTTTTGTGACCTCGGGGTGCGCTTCCAAGGGAGCGCCGCCGGGGGGCGGCTACGTGCTGAAGGGCGCCTCCCCCACGCAAAACGTCCCCGGCGTACGTCCCCAGGCCCCGGCGCCCGGCGGGCTCACCCCGCCTTCGCGCGGCAACTACCCCCCGAGTCCCGCCCCCCCCTCACCCCCGCGCCCGTATCCGTCCGCCGCCTATCCCCCGCCTGGTCCGCCCGCTTCCACCGGCTTGCCGGCACCCGCATATCCCCCGCCGGCCGCGGGAATTGGCGCGCCCCCTGCTCCGGCGGGAACTGCTCCCCCGTCCTTCCCGCGACGACCGCCGGGCCCCGGGAGTCCCTACCCGTCAGCAACGACACCGATTGTTCCGAATGTGCCTCCCGTTTTTGCGCCGATCTCGCCGGCGCTCCAGCAGGCGCCACGCCCCTTGCCGGGGAATCGGCCACTCGGAGAAAAAGAGCTGGCTCTCGACGGCGACAACGACGGCACGGTTGATTCCTGGTTCTTCATAAACGAGGGACGCATCACGCGCGTGTCGCGTGACACCGACGGAGACGGCAAGCCCGATTTCACGTCGAGCTTCACGGAAGGCGAGGGTTTGCCGCTCACCGAGGTCAAGTACCGTGGCGACACCGGCCAGGTCACCGCGAAGACCGAGTTCGAGGCGGGGGTGAAAACCCGGCGCGAGACCGACGACGACGGAGACGGCAAGCCCGATCACTGGTGGTACTATCTCGGCGGCGACCTCTCGAAGGAGGCCTGGGATCGGAATGCCGACGGCAAGATAGACGAAGCCCGGCACTACCGGAACGAGAAGATCGTGCGCATCGAGTATGACGAGGATCACAACGGGACGTTCGAGAAGAACGATTACCTGAAGGGTGGCGTGCGATTGCGGTCGGAGATTCTTGATCAGGATGGTATGCTCACGCGCGTCTATGACAGCCAGGGCATGCACGTCGTGAGGGAAGAGCGCGACAACGACGGCAACGGCATAGCCGAACTCATAACGGTGCTCGGCCCCTCCGGTGCAATTGAACGTGAGGATCGCGACCTCGACAGCGACGGCTGGCCAGACGTTTCGGCCTACTACACGAACGGCAATCTTGTCCGCCGCGAGGTCAGCGGAGCATATCTTCGCGCGCAGAAGTCCGAGGACAGTGCTGCTCCCAGTGTCGATGTGGAGAAGCGCGATTTCAGGAAACAGCCCGGGTCGTGACCGACATTCCCGCGCCGCGGGAGGATCCGAAGGAGGAATGAGTGACTACTTCTAATGTGACGGTTGCCCGGCGCCGATCGGCCTGGTGGCTTCCGGGCGTTGCCATCGTCATCGCCGCCGTGTTCGCGCTCTGCCTTTCCGGCGGCGGCTTCGCCTTCGCGCAGGATGCCGCGCCGACGGTCGGCGAAGCGCCCGGCATTCCGGCTTCACCCGAGGGCGTGCTGCTCGCCGAGGAGGAGATGCCTTCCACGGCCACCAACACGATTTTAAGCCTCTTCAGGAAGGGCGGCGTGGTGATGTATGTCATCCTGTTCGTCTCCGTCCTGGCCCTGGCTATCGTGTTCGAGCGCATGTGGAACCTGCGTAAGGGCAAGATCATCTCCGACAGCTTCCTCGAGGAGATCAAACGGCACTGGTACCGGCGCGCGACCGAAGCCGCGATTGAGGCCTGCCAGTCCCACGACATCGCCATCAGTCGAATTCTCCGGGCAGGACTTCTCAGGTTCGATCTCGGCCTCGAACAGGTCGAGAACGCCATCGAAACGGCGGGGCAGCACGAGGCGACCATGCTTCGGAAGAACCTCATGTTCCTCGGCTTCCTCGCGAACGTCGCGCCGATGCTCGGGCTGTTCGGAACCGTGCTAGGCATGATCAAGAGCTTCGACGCCATCGCGCTCTACGGCACGTCGGGGAACCCCGGCCTTGTGGCGTCGGGCATTTCGGAGGCGCTCATCACCACGGCCTACGGCCTCACGGTGGGTATCCCCAGCCTGGCTGCTTACTTCTACTTCAAGCGGAAGGTGGAGATGCGGGTCCTCGAGATGGAGGGCATCGCCGTGAACCTCATGCAGGATCTCGCCCAGTGGCGGGGTGATGCGTCTTCGCAGGTGGAGAGTCCCGCCACGGCCACAGGCCCCGAAGTACAGGGCGCCAAAATGACGCCGCGGCCGGGCGTCGTTGACTGAACCGTTTCCCGGATCTTTTTGACGCGCCACGGGCACCTAGGAGTTTCATATGCGATTTCAGCAGGGCGAGGAGGAAGAGGCTTCTATTCAGCTCACGTCGCTTATTGACGTCGTCTTTCTTCTCCTCATCTTCTTTATGCTCACTACAACCTTTGCCGACTTCACGCGGCGGCTCGACATCGAACTGCCCGAGGCGAGAGCGGCCACGACCAAGGAGAAGCAGCTCAAGTACACCATCGAGCTGGATGAAAAAGGGCGCATCGCGCTGAACGGAGAGATCGTCACCCTTGCAGCTCTCGATACGACGCTCCATCGCGACGCCGCGGCGGGGAAAGTCAAGGGCGCGGTTCTGCGGGCCGACCGCAGCGTCACCCACGGCAACGTCGTCCGTGTTCTCGGCATAGTTCGCGACGCCGGTATCGAAGAGGTGGGTATCGCCGTTCGTTGAGGCCCTCCTGATCCCATGCCTCTTGTTCCTCACATCGCATTTGTTCAAGGCTCGAAGGGCCTGAGCCAGCG
>CBDUXZ010000070.1:0-8274 GCA_965371325.1 uncultured bacterium
CATTTGTTCCGAGGTCGAGTTTTGCGCCTCGTCGAGGATGACGAACGCATCGTTCAGGGTTCGGCCCCGCATAAAAGCCAACGGGGCCACCTCGATAATCCCGCGTTCAACGAGTTTAGCTGCGCGGTCGAACTCCATCATATCGTGAAGCGCATCGTGGAGCGGCCTCAGATAAGGGTTTACTTTCTCCGCAAGATCTCCCGGGAGAAAGCCCAGTTTCTCTCCCGCCTCCACGGCCTGCCTGGCCAGCACGACGCGGCTCACCTCTCGCCTCGAGAGCGCGGCCACCGCCATCGCCATGGCAAGATACGTCTTGCCCGTGCCCGCGGGCCCGATACCGAAGACGATGTCGTACTTCGTCATCATGTCGACGTACTGTTTCTGTGCCGGGCTTTTCGGCACAACGCGCCGTCGTCCCGCCGCCACTACGACCGAGTCGAGGAAGATCTCTCTCAACTCCTGCGAGGGGTCTTCCCTGATAAAGTTGACCGCAGCTTCGATGTCCGGAAGTGAGAGGGGGATCCCGCGCTTCGCGAGATCGTAGAGTTGCGTCAGGAGGCTCCGCCCTGCCGCAACGCCCTCCGCATTGCCGATGAGCGTAACTTCGTTCCCGCGGGCATGGGCGGTGATACTCAGGGCATATTCGACATAGCGGAGGTGCTTTCCGTTTTCACCCAGAAGAGACTTGGCCGCTTCGTTGTCTTCGAACCGCAGCGTCTCCCTGACATCTCCAGGTTTGTCCAAAAAGCAATCCCTTCCGACGGGCCCGATCCTCAGCGCTCACCCATGCTGAAATCCCCGGGCCTACCAGATCCTCATCAGGAGCGCGTATCTGTCGCCCTGGGATTCGTAGTGGAGGGGTGCGCTTGCGTCCCGGGTGCTGACAAGTCCTGACCGCGCAAGCGCTTCAAGTTGATCAGGATATTCCCCGTTCTCAACGCGGTAAAGCTCGAGCGCCATCCTCAAACGCGCACCCACGTTGTTGGCAAACACCCTCTCGGGCCCGGGGCCTCGCAGCGAGAGCGCCCGTTCCCCCCGCGTCTTTCCAAGGATCCCTCCGGCAAGGGAACCAAGGAGCAGGCCACAGACGATCACAGCCACCGCGCAAACACCCACGGCCGAGGGCGGAAAACCCTCTCGCCACCCCCTGGGGCGTACGCCGTCCGCGGAACGCGCGACAACTCTAATGTATCCCCGGCTCACCAGATTTGCAAGAATCCGGCAGGCCTCGAAATCCGACAACCGACTCCGATCAATGATCCCGCGAACGCTTTTCGTCCCGTCGACCAGATCGTGAACCGTGCGATCGATCTCGTTTTCCGACAGCTCCGCCTTTTCTTTTTCCTCGGGTGCGACGCGTTGCGGAACAGCGCCCCAGTTCGGAAGAAGTCGCGTAATCGAATGCCACTCGTCCTTTACGCGCAGTCCGTCGAGCAGCAATTCTTCTCCCGGCACACCCGGCGTGAATTTCTCATCAAAGCGTACATTTCTCGGCGTGAACTCGTACTGTCCATCGGTCCAGAGAAACAAATGGAAGACCATATTCCGGATTTCCAGCCCGAGGAAATGGGCGAACTCGTCGGTGCTGAGCGCGCCGCGCAACGAAAGGAACTCCGCCATTTGAACCATGGAAATACTCTGCGCCTGGCGCAACCGACGAATATCCTCGTTCTTGAGGATGCCCATCCGTTCGAGGCGCTCCACGAGGCGGTCGTCTTCTCCGTGATTTCCTTCGGCTGCCCCGACCACGCGCCCGCAGTCAAAAATGACATGCACCACGCCGCTGTCGTTCGAGACCGAGAGCACACCCGTCTTCTGCTGCTGACCGATGAGCTGAAATATCTCGGCGATGCTGAAGTCACCGAGGGTCCCTTTCAGAGCCATCTTTTCACCTGCCCGGCGCGCCTCACGTCTCTCTGCAGAGCGCCGTCATATCGTCGGATGTGCCGTCCTGCTTCTCGCAATTCGGATCCGCCGTTCATATGGGTCGCACCTTCGAGAACAGGTTTCGTGCCCCCAGACCAAACGCCGCGAGAATTCCCGCCGCCGCCAGCACGACCGGAATCCCGCCAAGCGCGGGCGCAAGGGGTGATGTCCAGAGATCCCCGGAGGTTCCGGAGATGATCAGGCAGAGCGGCGCGAAGGCCGTGAGACAGGCCAGGAAGAGGAGCGCTATCCCGAGATAGGTCTGCTCCATGAGGATATGGCCCAGTCCCGGCAGCGTTGTCCCTGCGATGATGAGCCCGCGACGCCGCGCAGCCTTGTAGCGCATCACGCGCTGATCCTGCCCGAGCTTTACGCGCGCCTCCACGGGCTGCTTCTGCAGGTAGATGACGTGGCAGGGTGTGCAGACTCCCTCCTGCAGTTCGTTGCCGTGGCAGGCGGGGCATATGTCCGAGCCGCAAAGTCCGCACCGTCCCGCCCTTCCTCTTCTTGCCATGAATCGCGCCCCCAGGATTGCAAGGGTGAAACCCAGGAGGACCGCCGGCCCCGCCCCCTCGAGCGGCATCCTTCCCAAAAGCGGCCTTGCGAGGTTTCGCGCCAGAAGCGCGCTCCCCGTCTCATCGCGCAGGCGCTTTTGCCAGAGGGTTGCGTAGCTGAGCGTCGCGGGGATGACAAAACTTCCTTCCGCGCCCGTGACCTTGGTGAAGCGATCGACGGCCCGCGCGTCACTGTTGCGCGCCTCGATATAGGCCTGTTCGGCTTCCTTCAGGCGGAATTCCTTCCGGTAGAGGTAGGAGAGGTTGAAGAACACCTGCGTGTTCCGCGGCTCGCGTTGCAACGCGGCCTTGAGAAGCGATTCGGCCTCTTCATTCCGCCCCCGCTCGATAAAAAAGATCGCCAGGTTGTTCATGGCTGGCACCCATCCGGGCCTTTTCGCAAGCGCCTCCCCCATCGCCTTGATTCCCGCCTCGTAATCGCCGGCGAACCACTCTGCCCTCCCGAGGGAGAAGTACGCGATCGGATCGCCGGTTCGGTGCGCGTCCTCGGCGAGCGAAACCCTGTCCGCCTCGAGCGATATGCCGGACTGGACACGCAACGTGGCGGCGAGGGATCGCTGGGAATCCGGGGACGGCAGAAGCGCCGCAACCGAAGTTGCGATCGGGTGGGCTGCAGCAATGAGGAGAAGAAAGAGCGCCGCCACTACGCGTTCGGACCTGGAGAGTGCGCCCCAAAGGGCGAGAAGCCAGACAGCTAACGCACCAAGCCATCCGAGGCCGAGCAGCAGCGGGAGCCCCGCAAGGGCAACTCCGACGAGTATGCGGAAAGCGGTGGGAAGCTCTACGGGCAGAAAGTGATCCAGATCGTGAATGAGCGCCGGCCCGTACTTCACCGCCATCGCGGATGCGAAGACGAGAAAGGCGAGCAGCAGCGCCAGTACGAGTACCAGAGCGAAGCGGGACGTCACGCCCGCAAAATAACCGAAGTCGCGGGTGAGGGCAGAAAGTGCGCTGGCGTACATTGATACCGCTTTCATCGGTCCGACAGACCAGGCCGCCTTTGCCGCGGCAAAGTGGACGGCGGCGCTATCGTAATCGAGTCGTCTCGCCCAGGCGATCCTCTCCTCCAGAGAAAGCCTGACCGTCCCCTCCTCCGCACGAAGAAGGGCAAGCGCGGGGAGCTGAAGAGAGCGAATTCCGCGCGCGAGGCCGCCCGCTTCGATAGCCTCGAGGGCGGCGCGCGCCTCACCCGCGTCGGAGGCCGACTGCAGCCTTCGCCATCCCGCGGCAATCCAGTCGGGCTCGGAGGGCTTCGCTGGTAGCGCCGTCGGCTCCTTCGCAGGCCCGGCCACCACGATCTCCGCAATCGTCTCGGCACTCTCCGGGGCGGGCGGAGCAGCCGTCGCGAAACCCGTCGGCATCAGAAGGAACCCACAGAGCAGGACATACAAACCTTGTAAACCTGGCAAGCCTGCCGGGCTTGCCAGCGTCCGCTGGCGTGGCGTAGGTCGCTGCACGGGCGTTCCTGGCCTCGTTGGAGGGAGGGTAGGCCGGCGAAGCATTCGCCGGTCCGAAGTCTGTATCGGCCTTTAAATCCGGGCACTTGAGAGGGGTTCCACCCGGTCATACCCGCCCGGACGGAGGGGGCGGGGCGTCTGTGGAGGCCCTGTGGAGAGCCCTGTGGAGGACAGGGGAAAGACGCCTGGGGCTTTTTCCCGGCCCCCGGAAGTTCAAGATAATCTCTAACAATTTCAAGGATTTATAAAATCCTCGGTGGACCGGCAGGCAGGCGCCTGGAGCCCGGCCCCGGGGATTTAGCGTCCCGGGCGCCGGAACCGGGCAAGCAGCACGGAGAGAGCGCCTTCTATTTCCTGCACGCGCAAGAGTCGTCCTGCGGCCAGGAGCACCACGATCCCCGCCCCGATCGCCAGGGCAAGGGAGGCAAACTGGGCCCCCGGGCCCGCGCTCCCGACAATCCCGTCGGCCCAGCGGTGCGTGGCGAGCGCGGCGGCGCCCATGAGTGCGGCGGCCACCACAACTTTGAACCGTGCGGAGAGGAGGCTGCCGCCTCCGATATCTCCCGCGGCGCGCCCCATGAAGATCAGCAGAAGAGCGAAGTTCAGGATCGCGGCCAGAGAGGTGGCCAGGGCGAGTCCGCGGTAGCCCATCGGGCCGATGAGCGCGATGCTCAGCGCCACGTTCGCCCCGACGGAGAAGACGGAGATGGCGACCGGCGCCCGCGTCCGGCCGAGGGCGTAGAAAGCGGGAACGAGAACCTTCACCCCCGAGTAGGCGAAGAGCCCGATGGCGTAAAAAGCGAGGGCGACGGCCGTTGCGTCCGTGTCTGCCGGAAGGAAACGCCCGTGCTCGAAGATCAGGCGGATGATGGGCGCCGCAAGAACGGCAAGGCCGATGGAAGCCGGAACGTTGATGGCAAACACGAGTCGGAGCGAGTGTCGGAGCGTCCGGCGGAACTCCCCATGATCCCCCTCCGCGACATGCCGCGAGATTGCGGGAAGGGTTGCGGCGGCAATGGCGACACCGAAGAGCCCGAGGGGGAGCTGCATCAGCCGGAAGGCGTAGTTGAGCCACGAGACGGCGCTCGGAATGCTCGTTGCGAAATAGGTGTTGACGAATATGTTCACCTGGGTGGCGGCCAGCCCGATGGTCGCCGGGAGCATGAGGGTGAGAATACGCTTCACGCCGGGATCTCCGAAGATCTTCCCCAGGCGCGTAACGAACCGAAAGCGGTACCCCTCCTGCCAAAGGAGGGGTAACTGAATTGCAATCTGTCCCAAGCCTCCGATGAGGGCGGCGATGGCCATCCAGATGATCGGCCGGGATCCGAAGGCGCCGGGAAAACACCAGATGAGCAGGCCCATCACGATCATGGCCACGTTGAACATGGCTGGTGCGATCGCCGGGACGAAGAAACGCCCCCGCGCGTTCAGGCATCCCATGGCCGCCGCGGCGAGCGCCACGAGGAGAAGAAACGGCATCATGATGCGTGTGAGGAGAACGGTGAGCGCGAGCTTGCCCGGCATCTCGCCGAAGCTGGAGGCGTAGAGATTGATGATCTCTTCCGACCAGACGAGGCCCGCGATAACGATGAGGCTCACCACTACGAGCAGGGCATGAATGACGAGATTTGCAAGGCGCCACGCGGCTCGGAGCCCTTCGCGGGTCATCGTTCGGGTAAAGGTCGGCACGAAAGCCGAAGACATCGCGCCTTCGGCGAAGAGATCACGGAGAAGGTTGGGGATCCGGAATGCGACGTTGAAGGCATCGGTGGCGAGGCCCGCGCCGAAGAGAAACGCGAAGAGCTGTTCCCTGACCAATCCCAGGAGCCGGCTGGCCATCGTGGCCAAGCTCATGAGGGAGGCGGAACGAACGATGCCTTCCCGAGTCGCTTGTCCCATCGAGCCGGTTGACCCCCGGGGGGAAATAACCTAGACTCTGGCGCTTTTCGTGTCCGGAAAACAACCCCGGACGCAGCTCTTGCCTTACCGCAAATGCTGGAGGACTGATCTCGTGGCCAACCACCCGCAGGCTCGTAAGCGCGCGCGGCAGAACCGAAAGCGGCGCGCGGAGAACGTCCGGATCAAGACCGCCGTCAAGGGCACGCTGAAGAAGGCGCGACTTGCCGCCGATTCCTCATCCAAGGACGCGCTGGCGCGTGGGGCCGAGTCGGCCATCCGTCGCGCGGTCTCGAAGGGCGTCATTCCAAAACGCCGCGCATCCCGCCAGATCGGCCGCCTCTACAAGGCGATCAAGGGGACGACGTAAACCTCTCCGCAGCCCGCGTACCCCTTTCACAAAAACGCCACACCCATGCTTCGAGAAGAATCCTCGGCGGAACGCTGCTCGACTTGCGTCGGCGATCCGTCTCGAGGAGTCTTCGGTGCGCCACGAGAAGCTCCTCCCGCGAGAACCGCGTCGAGGCCTCGACGGCTTTCTCCACCCGGTACGGATGGGCCTCGAGCAGCTTCGCAAGGCTCTCTGCAAGACGCCTCCCCTTGAGCTTTCCGGAATCCGCCGCTTCCCTGGCAAGCAGTATCATGCGCAACTCGCCGCGAATCATTCCCAGCAGGGGGAAGAGCGCGTCATCCTGGCGGCGAAAGCCGGAGAGGTAGCGGGCGAGCGCCTTCAACGCCCCCTGCGCGTCGCGCGCCTTCAGCGCGTCGGTGAACTTCCATACGATCGCGCCTCCCCGGTCCGCCACGGCCTGCTCCACATCGCGGACGGTTATCTCCTGCGCATCTCCGACATAGAGGGCGAGTTTGTCCAGCTCGCCGGCGGCCCCCGCAAGTTCGTTGTTCGCGTATGTGACGAGAAGCTCGGCCGACCCCGGGGCGAGCTTTTTTCCGATTCGGCGCGCGTACCTCTCAAGCCAGGCGGCCAGCGCCTGATCCGTGGGACTCGAAAGATCGCACACGACCCCCGCGGCCGCCAGGGCCTTCGTCAGCTTGAGACGGGCGTCGGGCTTCTCACCTACAAGGACAAGGCATGTCGTCGGACTGGGCGCACGGAGATAGCCCGCGAGGGCGCTCTCCCCTCCCCCGCCTTCTCCCGGAGCTTCGGCGGCGCGCACTTTCATCAACTGCTCGGCACGCCGGACGATGACAAGCCGCCTGGAAGCCATCACAGGGAGCTGGTTCGCGCTGTCCACGATACTGGCCGCACCCTGCTCACCGGCGTCGATGCGGTCGATGTTGAAATCATTGCTCCCCCCCGCCTCTCCAAGAACCACCTTCCGGATCGCGGCAAGCGCATCGTCGAGAAGCCGCGTATCTCCGCCATGAAGATAGAAAACGGGAATGGTCTTTTCCCCCCCGAGAAGGTTTTCGAGATCCTGGAGGGAGCGGGTGTAGTGACCCGATTTGCCGAAGGTTTTCAGGATCGGTTCTCCTGAGGGACGTGTCGCCTCTTAGTACACGCGAAAGATCCCGTCGTGGACCGTGCCCGCCATGTCCGTTGCAAGCTTGCGCAGCGCCTGCTCACGGTTGCGAAGATTCACATTGAAATCAGGCGTTGAGTCGTACTCCCCTTCACCCACGAGGCGGCTCGAGGACCAGAGGATCGACAGATCATCCTTGCGCCTAAGCGTGACACTCGCGGTCACGGTGACACGGTTTTCGAGCTCGATGGCGACGGAGCTGAAGGAGAGGGGCTGGATGTTGACGAGCTCGATCCGCCCCTCGAGGATCGTGTCGGCCCTCTCCATCCGGACCGGTTTCAGCCATCCCTTGGTGGAGAACTCCTTGATCGCCGCATTCGTAAAGATGGTGGCAAGGCCCGGTTCCGATGTTTCGTTCTCCCAGAGCGGGATCGCCACGGTCGTGAGAGTTTTCGGAATGGCGTCGGTCCGATCAGCGAAGTGCCACCCGCACCCCGGCGCGGACAAAACCGCCACGGAGAGAAAAAGGAGGGCAACGGCGAATCGCACGCCTGACGTATCGATCCCCCCGCGCGAATTATTTGAAGACGAACGCATACGTTCCTCCTGCCGCCTTACAGGACGAGGTTCACAAGCTTTCCGGGCACGTAGATCTCCTTTTTCGGCGCCTGGCCCGCCGTGTGACGCCTGACCTTCTCACTCGCGAGCGCCGCGGCAATGATCTCCTCCTTGCCGGCCTCGGCCGAAACCTTGATGTTGTCGCGGAGCTTTCCGTTCACCTGAACCACGATGGTCATCTCATCCGCCTTGAGCGCGGCAGGATCGTATTTCGGCCAGGGCGTTTCGACAAGTGTATGCTCATGGCCGATGATCGACCAGAGCTCCTCCGAAATATGGGGGGTGAAGGGGTGGAGGAGCTTCAGGAGACACTCGACT
>CBDUXZ010000071.1:0-8273 GCA_965371325.1 uncultured bacterium
CGCTGCCTACTTCGGCATTGAAGAGGAGGGAGGGAGCGCGCAAAAAGCCGAAGCGCCGGATCCCTCTTTAGCCGAAGAAGAGGCCCCGGGTCCGGCGGAGCGCCGCGTCCGCCTGATGATGCACGGAGGAAATCCCCTCCCCGACGACGTGCGCGGGGGGAGCGGATCACCGGGGGAGGAAACGCATGATTGACCGCCGCCTCATCCAGAACTTCGACACGACGCTGATCGTCCTTGCCCTTGTGATCACTGCCCTGGGAATTGTAAATCTCTACAGTGCTACCTACGTCGGGCAGCAGGACGGAGCCGGCGCCGCCTATATGAAGCAGGTTCTCTGGACCGCCATCGGACTGGTGGCGCTCCTCGCCGCACTCATCTTCGACTACCGCATCTTTGAGCGCCTGGCCTACCCGATCTACTGGAGCACCATCACGCTTCTGGTCGCCGTTCTTCTCATCGGAACCATCGCGAAGGGGAGCCAGCGCTGGCTTGCGATGGGACCGATCATGGTTCAGCCCTCCGAACTCGCCAAGCTTGCCGTGGTCATTGTTGTGGCGCGCTATTTCCACCGGAACAGGCAGACCGGCGCTCTCTACCTGGGCGATCTTGTCTGGCCCCTCGTGCTGATCCTCATTCCCTTCCTCCTCGTGCTCAAGCAGCCGGATCTCGGCACGGCGCTCATGATCGCCCTGATCGGCGGGACAATCTTTCTCTTCATCAACATTCGCGTCCGCTCACTGCTGATGATCCTTGGCACATCGGTGGCGGGCATCGCCGTGGCCTGGACCTACGTCCTTCATGACTATCAGCGGCTGCGGGTGAAATCCTTCCTGAACCCCGAAATGGATCCCCTGAACTCGGGGTACCAGGCGATTCAGTCAAAGATAGCGGTGGGTTCAGGCGGTTTGTGGGGAAAGGGATTTCTGAAGGGAACCCAGACACAGCTCAACTTCCTGCCGGAGCAGCAGACCGACTTCATCTACAGCGTGCTGGCCGAAGAGTGGGGCTTCGTGGGAGCAGGGCTCATTCTTTTTCTCTACATGGTTCTCATCCTCTACGCCCTGAACGCCGCCCGAACCTCCAAGGACGGTTTCGGAGCGCTCCTGGGCGCGGGGATCGTAGGCATGCTATTCTGGCCGTTGCTCGTGAACATCGGGATGGTCCTGGGCTTCATGCCGGTGGTGGGAGTCCCCCTTCCGCTGATGAGCTACGGCGGCTCATCCTTGGTTGCGACTTTCATAGGTATCGGTCTTCTGATGAACATCCGCATGCGCCGGTATACGTTCTAGCGATCTGCCATCATGGCGACTCCCAAAACCAGAAAATCCCGTACCACCGCGCGGAAGGTTGCTTCTCGCAAAGCCTCCCACCCGAGGGCCAGGAGCGTTCCTGCCGCGTTTTTCGATGTCGACAAGACCATCATCAGCCAGAATTCAGGGACGCTCTTTCTCAAGTACCTCTACGAGCAGGGACGGGCGACCCGGATGGACATTGTGAAGGGGCTCTCATCCTACATGCAGTACAAGCTGAACCTTCTCGACATCAACAAGTTCACGAAGCGGACGGTAACGACCCTGAAGGGACAGAGCGAAGGGGAAATGGTCGACTTCTCGCGGGTGTGGTACGACGAGGTTGTCCGTCATTACATCTATCCGGAAGCCCGCGCGCTCATCACCCGCCACCTGGGAGACGACTACATGGTCGCGCTCGTGACGGGCGCCACGCGGTACGTCGCCGAACCGCTCGCGAAGGATCTCGGGATCAGTCACATCATCTGTACCGCGCTCGAGGTCCGGCGAGGGCTTTTCACGGGAAGGGTGGTTGACCCAATCTGCTTTGGTGAAGGGAAAATCCTGAAGCTGAGGCAGTTCGTCGAGGATCACCGGATTGATCTGGCGCGGAGCTATTTCTATACCGACAGCATTTCGGATTTCCCGCTCCTGGAAGTCGTTGGACACCCGCAGGTCGTGAACCCCGATCCGCTCCTGTACCGCCGCGCCTCGCGCCGAAAGTGGCCCGTGACAATGTTTCAGGCCGGGCGGGACTAGACCGGGCAGAGGAACGCGGCCGGGCTTTACCCCGGTCGCCTCCCGTAAGCGCAAAACTCCCTGGCCGCCCCTGAGGGGGCGGTTTCTCTATACGTGCTTATCGATCATCTCCTTGATCTTCCCCTTGGGATGGGCCCCCATGATCTGATCCACCACTTCCCCCCCCTTGAAGAGCAGAAGACTGGGAATTCCCCGGATACCGTATCGTCCCGGCGTGCCCATGTTCTCGTCCACGTTCATCTTCGTGAATTTGACACGGCCGTCGTAATCGGTGGCTAGCTCCTCGACGACAGGCGCCACCATCTTGCAGGGTCCGCACCACACGGCCCAGAAGTCGACGAGGGTTGGAAGGTCGGCCTTGAGCACCTGTTCATCGAAATCCTGATCGGTAACGGGTGGGATCTTGTCGGACTCGGCCATCAGCTGGCTCCTCTCATTCAAGATGACGTTATAGGGCAGAGATTAGTAACCCCAGGGCGCCGCGTCAATCCGGTGGCGGAACGTCCGTCTCGGCCAACGCGTGGGCCGTGGGTGCATCTTCGGTCCGGATGCAAGCGACCTGGTTAAAGTCCTGCCGCGCCAGGTATGCGGCAGCCGCGGCGGCGTCCTCATCCGTGGTCGCCAGAACGAACAAGGGTGCGTCCCTGTAAGGCTCGAGCTCATCCATGCGCCGGGGAAGCTCCATGGCCGGCATGCGGAGGGTCCCGGCTTCCGGGGAGGGCGAGTCGTGCAGGCGAAGGTCGAGCACGACGGCCCGATCGTTCTCGGCCATTGTTTCGCGCGCCTCTTCCATCTCCACGAGATCAAGGGCAAGCCCCGTCCCGCCCCGCCTCAGGGTGAGGTCCCAGACGTGAAACCCCGCAAAGCCCACCGCCAGGGCGACCGGGAGAGCCCAGACCAGCCGTTTTCGGCGGGCCGGGGGAGGGGGGTGCGCTTCCAATGGGGCCTCCGGGTGAGGGTTGAATCGCGCCGGGAGAGTGGGTGAAGTTCAATTTAAAGGGTCGGAGCGCTCCCCGTCAACGGCGTGAAATCTTGACACCCTCGCAGCCACTTTCTATTCTGCGCGCGTGAAAGAGATCATCCTTCAGCGCTTCATCGAAAGCGCGCGTGTGAAGGTCGATTTCGCCGAGCGATCCAGCGAGGCGATCGGGGCGGCGGTGGAGCTCATCTCGCAAGGCTTCAAGGCCGGGCGAAAGCTCCTGCTCTTCGGGAACGGCGGATCGGCGGCGGATGCGCAGCACATTGCCGCCGAGTTCGTGAACCGTTTCCAGATGGAGCGCCCCGGACTCCCCGCGATCGCGCTCACCACCGACAGTTCCATCCTCACGAGCATTGGCAACGACTCCGACTTCGCGGAGCTCTTCGCCCGCCAGGTGAAGGCCCTGGGGGAAGAGGGGGACGTTGCCATTGCCATCAGCACCAGCGGCGCATCCGCAAACGTCATTCGGGGGGTAGAAACGGCGAAGGAAATACAGATGCAGGTCATCGGTTTCACGGGGCGAGACGGGGGCAAGCTCGCTCAGCTCTGTGACATTCCCTTGATCGTACCCTCCGACTCGGTCTCCCACATCCAGGAATCCCATATCACGCTGGGCCACGTCATCTGCGAGCTCGTGGACCAGACGCTCTTCGGTCTCCCGTCGAGCTGAGGGCACGGGGTCCATGGCCGGCCGTATCGAACTCCACATGGGCGATATCACCGACGCGGGCGCCGATGCGATCGTGAACGCGGGCAACACGGATCTGGCGCTGGGCGCGGGGGTGGCCGGGGCGATTCGTCGCCGCGGGGGGAGGGCGATTCAGGACGCCTGCGACCGTCTCGCGCCGGTCCCCCTCGGCGAGTCCGTGCGAACAACCGGCGGCGAGCTTCCACAACCACACGTCATTCACGCAGCCGTTATGGATTGGGGGGGCACGGCGACCGAGGGCTCGATTCGGGACTGCACGCGTTCCGCGTTGCGGGTCGCGTCGGAAAACGACATCCGGTCGATCGCTTTCCCGGCCCTTGGCACGGGTGTCGGCGGGTTCTCACTTCGTGCGTGCGCCGAGATCATGCTGAAGGAGGCGCAGGATTTCCTGGATGCGGGTCAGGGAAGCCTCGAGAAGATCCTTTTTGTCCTTTACGGCGAGCAGTCCTACCGCACCTTCGAAAGCGTGCTCGACAGCATCAAGATCGGGCGCATGTCCGATCGCCTTCCCGGGCGCTGATCTTCCTCGGCACGCGCTTCGCCGAAGGAGGCCTCGCCTCCATCCCCGCCCTTCTGAATTCCTCTATCTCCTTGAACCTGTTGCACTTTCGGCGTCAGGGGACTATCATCGCGTGAAATTCCAGCGAGGCCCATCGTGACCCTTGCCCTTCTTATGGCGGTTGCCGCCGCCTATCTCGCCGCCACCCTCCTTTACCTGAGATTGCTCCTGGCCGGGGGAGGAGCGAGCGACAAAGCGGCCCGGCGGACCCTGACAGCCGGGTTTTTGCTCCATACGGGGAGTTTTGTACTGCTTCACGTGTGGGCGATGCACGAAGGTTCGCCACTGCAGCAATCGGTCTCCTTCATGGCCTACGCGGTCGTGGGCCTGTGGCTCATTTTCCAGCACCGCTGGCGGGCGAAAATGCTCGGAGCCGTGCTCGCTCCGCTGGCTTTCCTGCTCGTCTTCTACGCGACCCTGCCGCTGCAGCCGAGCGGCGATGATGATGTCCTTCGATCCCTCTGGTCGCATTTTCACGTGATGCTCTCCATCCTGGGCTTCGGGTTTCTCGCCCTCGCTTTTTCCGCCGGGATCATCTACCTCGTTCAGGATCGGAAACTCAAAGAGCGTAAAACGGAATCGATCGAGCGTGTGGTCTTCCGCCTTCCTTCGCTGGAAGCGCTGGATCGGATGAACGCTTTCTGCCTTCTCTACGGCTTTCCGATCCTGACCCTCGGAATGATCATGGGAATCCTCTGGGAGTCGGCGATCACCGGCTCCTGGAGCCCCGATCTCAAGATCAAGCTTTCGATCGCCACCTGGGTCTTCTATCTGGTCGGTGTTTTCGCCAGGCTTCTCGCCCACCAGAGGGGACGCAAGGCCGCGCTGCTCTCCGTGTTGGGATTCATCATGCTGGCCTCGAGCTATCTCGGCGGCCGCGCTCTGGGATAGAAAGCATGGCGCTAATCATTGCCGGCATTTCGCATAAGACCGCGCCGGTAACCGTCAGAGAGCGGTACGCTTTTCCCGAGTCCCAACCGGACAGCCCGCTGCGCGCGCTCTGGTCGGCGGGGGGCTACGACGAAGCGATGATCGTAAGCACCTGCAACCGGGTCGAGGTGCTCGCGGTCTCGAACTCGCACGATGGTCTCGTGGATCGCCTGCGCAAGTGGTTTGCAGACGCCTACGGCGAAGATCCCCGCAAAATGGAGCCATACCTCTATCTGCACCGCGAGCAGGAGGCCATTCAGCATATCTTTCGCGTGGCCTCGAGCCTTGACAGCATGATCGTGGGGGAGCCCCAGATCCTGGGCCAGATCAAGGAGGCCTACCGCGTCGCCGCCGATCTCGGGACGGCCGGGCCGCTCATAAACCGGCTCATGCAGAAGGCTTTTTCCGTCGCAAAGCGGGTGCGCACGGACACCGGCGTGGCGGAGGCCGCTGTCTCGGTCAGCTCTGTCGCCGTGCATCTGGCCGAGCGGATTTTCGACACCCTGGAGGACAAGGAGGTCGTTCTTCTCGGTGCGGGTGAGATGATTGAAACCGCGGCGAGAATCCTTAAAGACGCCGGCACAGGACGATTGATGGTTCTTAACCGAACCCTCGAGCGGGCGAGCACTCTCGCCAGGGAAGTGGGTGGCGAGGCAGCTTCGCTGGGCAACCTGGCCGAGTTCCTGCCGAGGGGGGACATCGTTCTGAGCTCCGTTGCCAACTCTCCCGGGCTGGTCACGGTACCGCTTGTCAGGCAGGCCCTCGCCAAACGGGGAAACCGCGCCGTGTTCATCATCGACATCGCGGTGCCTCGCAACGTCGAGCCGGCGGTGAACGATCTCGACGAAGTCTATCTCTATAATCTGGATGACCTGGCAGGTCTTGCCGAGGCCAACGCAAGCAGCCGGGCCGAGGAGGCGAGAAAGGCGGAGGAGATCGTCGTGGCGGAGGCCGAAGCGTTTCATCATTCGCTGGGTGGCCTGGAAGCGGTCCCCACCATTTCCAGGCTCACCAGGTGGGGGGATAAGGTCCGGGAGGTGGAACTGGAGAAGGCCCTTGCGGCGCTCGGGGACATCCCGGAGGAGAAACGGGAAGTAATTGAAAAATTGGCAAACTCAATCGTGCGAAAGCTTTTGCATACACCCGTCACGCGGATGAAGAAGGAGAGCGAGAGCGGAAAGGGAGGGGAGGTCGAGTTCTGGGTGAAGGATCTCTTTGATCTGGATGAAGACGCATGAGCAGTTCACTCCTGCGCATCGGAACGCGCCGAAGCGCGCTCGCCCGGACACAGGCGGAGTGGGTGAACGCCGCGCTTGCCCGACGCTACCCCGAGCTTCAACTCGAGATCGTTGCGATGGAGACCACGGGTGACAAGCTTATCGATGTTCCGCTTGAGCAGTACGGAGGAAAGGAACTCTTCGTCAAGGAACTGGAAGAGGCCCTTCTCGACGGACGTGTCGACCTTGCAGTTCACAGCCTGAAAGACGTTCCCGTTGAGTTCCCCCCCGGCCTTCATCTCGCCGCCGTGTGCGAGCGTGAGGATCCGCGGGACGCCCTCGTCTCGCCCGCCCACACCACCCTTGATCAGCTGCCGAAAAAAGGCCGCGTTGGCACCAGCAGCCTCCGGCGGCGGGCCCAGCTCAAGGCCTATCGCCCGGATCTGGAGATCGTTCCCATCCGCGGAAACGTCGCCACGCGAATCGGGAAGATCGCGCGGGAGGGGCTCGACGGCGTTGTTCTCGCCCTCGCAGGTCTCCGGCGTCTGGGGCTCGCCGCGCACGCGACCGAGATCATAGACGTGTCGCGCTTCGTGCCCGCCATCGGGCAGGGGGCGCTGGGTATCGAGTGCCGGAAGGACGACGCCGCCACGAATGCGCTTGTCGCTGCGCTCAATCACGCAGAGAGCGCGAAAACGGCGGCGGCGGAGCGCGGGTTTCTCCTGCGCCTCGGGGGCGGTTGTCAGGTGCCACTCGGGGCCTACGCAACGCTTTCGAACGGTGGCACGATCCATATTCATGCATTCGTGGGGACGCCGGACGGCCTGCGCGTGCTACGCGGGTCACGATCAGGACCCGCGCTTCAGGCGGAGAAGCTCGGCCGTGATCTGGCCGGGGATCTTCTCGATCAGGGAGCCGGGGAGATCCTTGCGTCGCTCGAGGCGCCGGGAGCCGCCCCGTCCTGATGGGGCGCTGCGCGAGACGATGCCCGCCGCAGGAAGAGACACGCCATGGCCGGTAAGGTCTATCTGATAGGGGGAGGTCCGGGCGATCCGGGGCTCCTGACGCTTCGCGGGCGCGACGCGCTTTCACGGGCCGACGTGGTGGTGTACGATTTTCTCGCGAACGAAGCGCTCCTCGAGTACACACGCGAGGAGGCGGAGATAGTTTTTCTCGGAGGGCGGGGGGGCGCCGCGACCCGGGCGCAGGAGAAGATCAACGCGCTCATGATCGCGCGGGCCCGGGAAGGAAAAACGGTCGCGCGGCTCAAAGGGGGCGATCCCTTCGTCTTCGGCCGGGGGGGTGAAGAAGCGCTGGCTCTTGCGGAAGCCGGCGTCGGCTTCGAGATTATCCCGGGCATCACCTCGGCCTTCGGGGTTCCCCTCTACGCCGGCATTCCGGTCACGCACCGCGACCTTGCCTCGAGCGTGTTCGTCGTGACCGGGCACGAATCGGCCGGAAAAGATGCGTCGGGAATCGACTGGGCAAGCCTCGCGCCGGAGAAGGGGACGCTCATCTTTCTCATGGGGACGGCGAACCTCCCCGCGATCACCAAGGGCCTCATCGCAAACGGGCGCGCGCCCCGAACGCCGGCCGCCCTTGTTCGCTGGGGAACGCGCGCCGCGCAGCAGACGATCACGGCGCCGCTCTCCGGGATCGCCGAAGCGGCCGCCGGCGCGGGGATCAAGCCGCCGACAATCCTCGTGGTGGGAGAAGTCGTGGGTCTCCGGGACGCCCTTCGCTGGTTCGAGCGCAAGCCGCTTTTCGGGAAGCGCGTTCTCGTGACCCGCGCGCGCTCCCAGGCCGCGGCCCTCGCCGATCTTCTCAAGGA
>CBDUXZ010000072.1:0-8246 GCA_965371325.1 uncultured bacterium
GCGTGGGGGATGGGGAGGGTCGTGGAGCTGATGACGAGCACACTTCCGGGAGGAGGCGCATTCGTCCGCATCGACTGGAACGATGGAAAGAGACGCGTTTTCAACAACGATCTCGATCATTACCAGTGCTGCTACTTCTTTGGCCTGCGAGTGACGGACGCCCCCGCAAAAAAAAACATTCCCCATCGCCTCGCCGGCACGCAAGCTCCTCGACAGGTACTCCCCCCGCCCCGCGCGTCGAAAATTCACCGTGATCGCCAATCCCGCCGATGACGCCATTCGGAACGCGCTCACCCGAGCCCGCACGATTGCGGTGGTCGGTCTTTCGAATCGCCCTGAGCGTCCCAGCCATGACGTGGCCGCTTATCTGCAACGCGTGGGATACCGGATTGTTCCGATCAATCCTCGGCTGGCGGGAGGAGTGGTGCTGGGAGAGAAGGTGTACGCGTCCCTCGGAGAGCTGGAGGAGGGGCCTGACATCGTGGATGTCTTCAGGAGGCCCGAGTTCATCCCGGACGTTATCGAGGAGGCTCTGCGCATCGATGCGCCTGTTATCTGGATGCAGCTCGGCGTCGCGCACGAGCCATCGGCCGGGATTGCGCGCGGAAAGGGGCGGCTGGTTGTCCAGGACCGTTGCCTGAAGATCGAGCACGCTCGCCTTTGCCGCTAGCCGGCAGCCGTGAGAATCCCGCCATCCACCCGAAAGATCTTCCCGGTATTCAAGCCCGCATTGTCCGAGGCCGGAAAAGCCGCCACTGAATCCGGGTCGATGCGCAACGCCGGGGCAATTATCAGGCGGGGCAAGCCTGGGGGGCATAGCGCGGATGGGTCACGGCGCGTCTGCTGCCTTCTGATGCTTCAGGATTTCCGCCCCGAGGAGCTCGCCCAGTTGCCGGAGGGTGCCGGGATGGGACTTCAGGTTGTCGTGGGAGAAGAGAACGGCGCCCTGGGCGCCCGCGCCGAGTGCGAGCTGAACGCGTGCTGCGATGGCGTCGACCCGATTGCCGAACCGCCAGGCGCCGATCCCCATGAGCAGGGTCGCCTCTCCGCGACGCCGGACGCAGGCGCGGGCAAGCCGATCGAAGCGGACTGGATCGGCGCTGTAGTTCATGGGGACCACCAGATCGAGCAGCCCCTCGCGGGTCCATACCGGCCAATCCTGGAGTGCGCGTTCCACGGCCTCCTCGGGGTCGGCGAGCACGGCCGCGGAAAGCTCCAGCGCCGGTCGCCGTTGCTTCAGGACGTCTCGAAGCGAGCGAACGAAGGATGTGAGTTGCTCCCGGCGCCACGTGTTCCACCGGCGCCGCATGTCTCCTTTTTTCGCCGCGCCGAGATCCGACAGGAAGCGCGTTCGCGCCGCCTGGGACCAGCCGAGATCGGCGCCGCTTCTGCCCGATCCGATGGGGATGGGATAGCGCGTGTAATCCAGGTGGACGCCGTCGAGGGCGGGATGGGCTTTCACCAGCGCCACCAGAAGCGCGGTGAGACGGACCGTGACCGCGGGGGAGGCCGGATCGAGCCACGCGCCGGGCGTATCGGGCTTTGCGTTCCGCTTCGCGCCCCAGGGTCCGGACGCCAGGAGTGAGCGCCCCGTCTCGTCCGTGAGAACGGCCTCGCGGCCGAGCGCGCGCACCAATCGGGAGCGCTCCCCGTCATCCACGCGGAGGAGGTTCACCCAGGCATGCACGCGAATGCCCCGGGCATGGGCGAGGCGCAAAACCTCGGCGAGTGGTTCGTAACCTTTCTCGCGCGCCGCTCTGTAAGGACCATCGTCGGCATGCCCTGTGGCAAACCAGGCCCTTCCGTTGCGGAAGACCTGCACAAAGAGATCCGTGGCGCCGAGCGCTGCCGCATCCAATACCGCGTTGCGTATGCGCCCGGGGTCGTCCAGCGTCCTCCGCGCCCCCTCGCACTCGATCCAGAGACCCATCCTGGGCGGCGGAGGATCGGTCGCCCGCGCGATGTCGCTCTTCACAAGGAGTGTGAATATCATGAGCGCTCCCGCAAGCCAGCGCCCGTATCCATGGGTCGTTTTTTTGTGCGGGTATGGAGAGGGGCGTTTTGCTAATCTCGCGAGGGCTGTGATAAGGACCAAAATCGTTCTCCCCCGTTTGAAGGAATGGCCGGGGCACCTATTGAGAACTGAGCCGGAGAAGAAGCGCAAGCGTGTGCTCCTGCAATCGCTTGTCACGAACGCCGTCCTGCTGGCGCTCATGGCGGTGTGCGGCGTGGCGAGGGCGGCCCCGGCGTCGGCAACTCCTCCGCACTCGGAGGAGGGAGAAGGGGCCTCGCAGAGCGATCTGCTATCCGCCGAGGCGTCGCGCAAGGCGCTCGGGCAGGGTATTCGGGCCTATCAGAAGGACGATTTTCGCGCCGCGGCCCGGGCATTCATGCGCGCCGCGCGCGCCCCCCGGGGAGTTCCCAGCGGACGGGCCCGCTACATGCTCGGGTTGACGCAGCTGGCCCTCGAACGATACCCGCAGGCCCGCGAAACGCTCCTCGTCGCCGCCAGGGAATACGTCGTTCTCGGCGATCACGCACTCTACTATGCGGGGAGGGCGGCCATCGACGCCGGAGACCTGGCCGGCGGCGCCCGCATTCTCTCGCAACTCCGTCTGAATTACCTGAACAGCGTCTGGCGCGCGGATGCGGCACGTCTCGTGGGCCTCTCCTTTCTGGCGCTCGGAAACCACCAGGAAGCGCGAAAGGCCCTCTCCCGGGCGCTTGGTGAAGGCGTGCCGGAAAACGCGGAGGCGGACACCCGGTTGGCCTTCGGGCAGGCGCAAGAGGCTTCCGGGAACCTTGCCGCGGCGGTCAGGGTGTATCGGGACGTGTGGGTGAGATACCCGGAAACCTCCGCCGGCGATAAGGCGTGGGATCGCTTCACCCGTATTCTTCGCGCGAAAGGAACCTCCCCCCCCTACGCTTCCTCCCGGAAGCGTGTGGAGCGTGCCGATCGCCTCTACGAGCGATTCCACTACACGAAGGCGCTGGAAGCCTATCAGAAACTGTTGGACGAGGCCCGCCGTGCCGGCGATGGATCGGACATCTACAGGAATTCCACACGCGTCGCGCATTGTCTCTTTCGCCTGAAACGCTATCCGGAGGCCACAGAGGCTTTCCGTAAGATTCGCGCGGAATTTCCGAAGCGCAAGGGAATTGAGGAAACCATCTTCTGGGAAGCGCGTAGCGTCACGCGGGAGGCCCGCTTCGATGAAGCGCTGGCGACGCACCGCCGCCTCATCGCGCGCTTCAGCCGATCGACCTGGGCGCGCAAGTCGAGATACCGGCTGGCGCTTCTTCTGGAAGACCGGGGGAGACTCGCCGAAGCAAGGGATGCGTTCAAACGGCTCCTGAAACATGGGGCGGGGACCTACCGCAGCGACGTCCATTGGCGGCTGGGCTGGATTGCATGGAAGCAGGATCGGCGCATAAAGGCGTTGGAGTATTTCCAGAAGCTCGCTCGTTCCGGGATGAGTAGCGCGGACGGGCGGCGGGGCGCTTACTGGTCCGCGCGTGTCCATGAGCGCGAGAAGAGGCGTGGGAAAGCCATCGCCCTGTACCGTTCCATCCTGCGCGGCGCAGGGCTCTCTTATTATCGCTTCGCCGCCGAAGTCCGTCTCGAGGCCCTGGGGCAGAAGCCCCCTGGCATTCTCGCGCCGCTCCCGCCGCGGCCCCCCCCGCGCGCCCTGGCCGGCCTGGGTGCGCACTACGAACGGGGCCTCGAGCTGGCCCGCCTCGAGCAGAACGAAGACGCCTCGCGCGAGTTCGCCCGGGTACGCTACGCAAAAAATAAAAGGCTCTACTTCGCGGGCCTCTTCCAGGATGTCGAGGACTACTACCGTGCCTCGCGGCTTGTTCTGAACCGCCGCGATATGCTCCGCTACACCTATCCCGATGCCTATGCGGCCCGTGTGAAGCGAAACGCCGAACTGCGCGGCATCGATCCGCGCATGGTGTGGGCCGTTATGCGGGAGGAGAGCGCCTTCCGCCCCGCGATCCGCAGTCCCGCCGGCGCCGTCGGCCTTATGCAGATCATCCCGCCCACCGCCGCGCGGCTGGGCGCGGAGACGGGCATCGGCGACGCCGCGGAGAAACTCGATATTCCGCGCGTGAATATCCGGCTGGGGGCGTATTACCTCGCCTGGCTCATGAAGCGCTACGAGGGAATGCCCGCGCGAGCCGTGGCGGGGTACAACGCGGGAGAGGAGGCGGTGGATCGCTGGCTGGCCGAGCTCTCACCGGCAGTGTTGAAGGAGCAGGATGCATTCATCGAGGAAATACCCTACAGGGAAACGCGAAATTACGTGAAGAAGGTGCTCAAGAGCTACCAGGTCTACCGGCGTCTCTACCCCGAGGCCGTTACGGATTAGATCTTTCGTTCCTCTCCCTTCCAGAATTTGTTTCTGAGCTCCCGCTTCAGTGGTTTCCCGCTGGGGTTGTGGGGGATCTCGTCGATGAACTCGAAGCCGCGCGGCACCTTGTAGTCCGCTATCCGCTCCTTGCAGAAGTCCGTGAGCTCCTCCGCGCGCGCTTGTGCGTTGGGCTTCAGCGCCACGATGGCCCGGAGGCTTTCGCCCCACTCCTCGTCGGGAACACCGATGACTACGCAATCGTAGACGGACGGGTGGGCGCGGAGCGCGTTTTCGACCTCCGCGGGATAAATGTTCACACCACCGCTGATCACCATGTCATTCTTCCGATCGACGATGTAGAAGAAGCCCTCGTCGTCGACCCTGGCCATGTCACCTACACTGAAATACCCCTCGAGGAGACTCTCGTCGGTGGCCTTCCTGTTCTTGTAGTAGCCCGTGATCAGCATATTGTTCTTCACGTAGAGCTGACCGACTTCGCCCGTCGCAACCTCCTTTCCCTCCTCGCTGATGACCTTCAGGTCGTTCCCCGCGAGGGCCTTGCCGCATGAGCCGGGTTTGCGGAGTTGATCTTCGGGGCGGAGAAGAGTGTTGATACCGGTCTCGGTGGCTCCGTAGAACTCGTAGAAGCAATCCGGACCGAAGAGCTCCACGGTCTTGACCTTCACGGAGTGATGGCAGGGGGCCGCTCCGGTAACCAGCGCGCGCATGGAGGAGAGATCGTAACGCGCCCTGACGGGCGCGGGGAGGTTCGCCAGGCGGTTCAGCTGCGTGGGGACCACGAAGGCCGAGGTGACTTTTTCCCGATCGACGGTCGAGAGGAAGGCCTCGGGGTCGAAATGCCGCCCGATGACGACCGTTGCGCCGAAGAGCAGATTAATTGCGGTGAAGAACATGGGCGCCGAGTGGTAGATCGGGCAGGTGACATAGTGAACATCGGTCATCGTGAAGCCGAAGCCGGAGATGATGTCCATCAGCGTCTCGAGGTCGCGGGGCTGGTTGTCACGAAAGGCCCCCTTGGGCGTCCCGGTCGTCCCCGACGTGTAGATGATGCTGGAGCTGTTCT
Organism: uncultured bacterium; assembly: GCA_965371325.1. GTDB lineage: Bacteria > JAUYMQ01 > JAUYMQ01 > JAUYMQ01 > JAUYMQ01 > CBDUXZ01. The sequence goes on from CBDUXZ010000072.1 coordinate 5,440, forward strand.
CCTCCGGATCCACGTCGAGCTCCTTCTCGCTCGCACCTTCCATGAGGCTCTTGTAACGCTTGAAGGGAGCAGGAACCTTGTCGCCAAGGACGATCAAGTTGTTGTTCTGAACGTGTTTGAAGCGCGACATCGCCGGCCCGATAATGTTCAGAAACTCCTCCCCCGCGATGAGCGCCTTCGCTTCGGAGTTGTTCATGATGTACTCGATTTCCGGCCCTTTCAGGCGGTAGCCGACGGGTACCGCCGAACTCTTGAGTTTCTGCATCGCGTACAGAATCTCGGCCCACTCCGCGCGGTTGTACATCAGCACGGCAACGCGATCGTTGCGACCGATCCCGGCCTCGGAGAGGGCGTTGGCCAGCCGGTTCACCCGGCGGTTGAAATCCCGGAACGTGAGCCGCAGATCACCATCGATGATCGCGATTTTGTCCGCATTGTGATGCGCCTGGAACTGGATCGTGAAGGGCGGTGGCTCCGCCATGGCGTTCTGAGTCATGAAGCACTCCAATCTTGCGGTGGTGGCGGAAGTGGGGCCCGCCCTCCGTGGATTTACGTGGGGAAGAGGGAGCCTGTGGATTTTACTGAAAGACCGGGGGGCGTGACAAGGCGGCGGCATTTGACAGCGGATAGCCCTACTGGTAGGTGTTTTGTTACGGACGTCAAAGCCGCGATCTTCCTTAAGGAGCGTCCGGCGTGAGGTTTCACATGTCAATCAACGCGAGGGAACGGGATCCCCGGGACGAAAGCGCGCGCCGGACCGGAGATGAGGTGGTCCTGGCGCTGTCCCAGGAGGTGAGCCGGCGTAAGTTCCTCAAGGGGACGCTGGCCGGCTCGGCGCTGATTGCGGGATCGGCGCTACTCCCGGCCGGTTGCGCCAGGTATGACCCGCCGGGAGTCCCGCTCCAGGTGCTCGATCAGAAGGAGTTTGCGGTGCTGCAAGCCGCGGCGGACCGGATCGTCGGTGAGGGGCTTGCCAGTGAGCCCGCCGCGTCCGACGTCAACGTAGCTGCGCAGTTCGACGCCGTACTGGCCTACGCGCCTGCGGAGGTGCAGACCCAGGTGAAACAGATGCTTCAGATCTTCGAGCACGGTACCCAGCTCTTTCTCTTCTCCTTCAACCGCTTTACCGAGCTCTCCGCGGAGGAGAAGGACAACTACATCACCTGCTGGATGGAGAGCGGCCTGGCGATCCGGAAGACGGTCTTCTGGGCGATGAAAAAGATCGCCTTCGCCTTCTACTACGCGACGCCCGCGGTGTGGCCTACGATCAACTTCGATGGTCCCTGGGTCGGCCGCTCGCAGGGTGTGGGCCGAAGCTGGGCCGAGAAGCAGCTACGGAGTTTCGACTAGCAGTCTCTGCAGGGAGGGCCCTTCATGGGCACGGTCTACGGGTATTCCGACATCCATGAGAACCGTTCCGAGAGTGCCGATGTCTGTGTGACCGGCACGGGGGCGGGCGGTGCGACGGTTGCCTATGAGCTTGCCGCCGCGGGGAGGTCCGTCGTGATGCTCGAGGCGGGGGGCTATTACACGGCGCGGCAATTCAACCAACATGAGCTGGAGATGAACGCGCTCCTCTATGTGGACGGGGCCGGGCAGGCGCCCAAGGACGGTTCGATCACCGTCCTTCAGGGCAAATGCGTCGGCGGCTCGACGACGGTGAACGCCGTGGTCTGCTTCCGGACGCCGGACTTCATTCTGGAGGAGTGGGTGGCCGATTTCGGCCTCGAGGGCTACTCGCCCGCTGATATGAGCCCCCATTTCGCCCGGGTCGAGCGCATCCTCAGCGTTACCGAAAACACCGAGGTCGAGATCAATAACAACAGCCGCGTCTTCCGGAAGGGATGCCAGAAGCTCGGTATCGCGGTGTCTCCCTTCAAGCGGAACGTCGTGGCCTGCCAGCTCTCCGGATTCTGTATTTCGGGCTGCACCTACGACGCAAAGCAAGCTGCGCTGATCACTTACGTTCCAAGGGCGTTGGGGGCAGGCGCCACGCTTTACGCCGATACGGAAGCGGAGGAGATTCTGCTGAGGGACGGCCGCGCCGCCGGCGTTCGCGCCGTCACAAGAGACAGGGCAACGGGAAAGATTCTCGGCGAGATCACGGTCAGGAGCAAGATCGTGGTCCTTGCGGCCGGCGCCATCCAGTCGCCGCTCCTGCTTTTGAGAAACAAGATCGGCAACTCGAGCGGGCAGGTCGGGAAGAACCTCGCGCTCCACCCGAACACCTTTGTTCTCGGAAAGTTCAACGAGGAGATCTACCCCTATCGCGGCGCACTCATGGGCTGTTACTCGGATGAGTGGATCCATCCGAAGAAGGGGGGGATTCTCATCGAGGCGGGATTTGGAAGTCCGGCCGGGATGTCGATCCTCGCGCCGGGTTTCGGCGCCCCCAGCCGCACTATCATGCGGGGCATGAAACACCTCGCGGGCTGGTTTCCGCTCGTTCACGATCGCGGTGTGGGCGAGGTTGCGCTCGATAAAAACGGCGGCAAGGTCATTTCCTACGCGATGCCGAAAGAGGAGCAAGACAAGCTCAGGTTCGGTCTCGCCAAGTGCAGCGAGATCGCCTTTGCCGCCGGCGCGAAGGCGGTCCATACAGCCTTTACGAAGCCTCTTACGCTCGGCAGCGCAAAAGACATTCCGCAAATCGACAGGATGCCCGCCGCGGCGAACGACACCCCCCTGGTTTCCTTCCACCCCCAGGGAACCTGCCGGATGGGACCGGATCCCGGGAGGTCCGTGGTGGGGCTCAACGGCGAAGCACACGACCTGCCCGGCCTGTTCATCGCGGACGCGAGTGTGTT
>CBDUXZ010000073.1:0-8244 GCA_965371325.1 uncultured bacterium
ACCCCTGGCACCAGACCTCCTCGCAGCTGAGAAGTTTTTTGAGGTACCGCTTCTTCTGCTCGTCCGTCCCGGTCTGCATAATGGTCGGGCCGGCCCAGGCCAGCCCGATGTAGTTCACCATGAAAGGCACGCCGGCGTGTGCCATCTCCTGATCGATCGTGCGCTGTGAGCCCGAAGGCAGGCCACGCCCGCCAAACTCATCGGGCCATTCGACCCCGAGATACCCGGCGTCATACACCTTTCGCTGCCAAGCCTGAAGGTAGTTGAACTGATCCTCCGACTCCACTTCGAGGAAGGTCTGCGGTAGTTTGAAGCCGGGATCAGGCGGGCGGTTCTCTTTCAGCCAGGCGCTGACTTCCTCGCGCAGCTTTCGCTTCTCCGCCGATTCATTCTTCTCGGACATCGCTTCCTCCAAGCACCGTTTCTGCCCCCCTCATCCCGCAAACGGCGCCTCACGGTTGAACCATCCAGGACACTATCGCGCACCCGATTTGTAGCAGACCCTACGGTTCGGGAAAAGAGGGCTGCTTGTCGGAAGAGCCAATGCGTGACGAGACAACTGAGTGAAGTTCATTCCCTTTCCCGGTGCACATTAGAAAAGCAGGCCCTGACCCCGGATGTCTGGCGCTGCCAAAGTTGCAAGCACGCGCGTATCCATCGCAGAGTTTGCACGCCCGTCGGGGCCGACACGGGTTATTTGCGGGGAAATATTGCCGGGCACGCTTCTTGCTCGGTCCTTGTTTAATCAAGTGCTGCCGCCGGTGCGCGCCTCCCGTGCACGCGGAGCAGTGTGGGGTGACGGGCATGGCGTCACGTCGGGTCAAGCGATCCAAAGGGTCGGAAGGCCACCAACGGGGGAAGAAGGCCAAGGGGAAGCAGCCCAGGTACATCCCCAACCGCGATCGCTCCCTCGCTTCCAGGAATGCCCCCCGCGTGCGCTCCACGGGCACCTCCGCCAGCCGCCAGCCGCAGGAAGTATCCCTGGGGTTTCCTCCCGCCGATGCCGAAGCCGATCACATAGGTCGAATGCCGCTGGGTCCCGACGAGGTTGAGCGACTCAGGAGCCTCCTTCATCAGCGGCACAAGACCACGCTCAATCTCCTCCGCCGTGTCACGACCGCCGAATCCGAGGTTGTCACCGCGAGGATGATCAGCCCGGAGCTTGCCGAGCGTGGGACCGACCGTGCGATGGAAATGCTCCTCATACAAGAGGAGGCGAAAGAGCTCGCCGAGATTGACGCAATTGAAGCCGCACTGAAGCGCATGCGCTCCGGATTCTACGGCATCTGCACGGCCTGCGGGGAGCGGATTTCCTACCGGCGTCTTCTCGCCCTGCCCGAAGCGACACGCTGCATCCGCTGCGAGAAGGGGCGCAACCAAAGGGGTCTGACCCCGGACGTTTAAGCTGGTAAAGTCCAATGCATGAGCAAGCCACTCACGGCGCGAATTGCCGGGAAGATGACCGAAGTCTCGCGGGAGGCATGGGACTCCCTCCTGAGCGATAACCCGTCTCCCTTTCTGCGTTGGGACTGGCTGAGCCTTCTCGAAGAAACCGGATGCGCCGTTCGGGCCTCGGGTTGGGTCCCTCACCACGCCCTCGTGTTCCGCCAGGAACAGCTCGTTGGCGCCTGCCCCATGTACCTGAAGCTCCACAGCATGGGAGAGTTCGTCTTCGATCACGATTGGGCGCTCTACGCTGAGCGCCTCGGCATTAACTACTACCCGAAACTCCTTATCGGCATTCCCTTCACGCCCGTGGCGGGTCCGCGGTTCCTGACGGCACAGAACGAAGACCGTCCGGCGCTTGTCTCGCTCATGGGCAAGGTGATCGCCAAACTTACCGTCGAGAACGGCATCTCCTCCGCCCATGTGAACTTCTGCCGCGAAGACGAAACGAAGGCCCTGGAGGGGATCGGGTACCTCCGTCGCGTCGACGTCCAGTTCCACTGGCAGAACCGGGGATACCGCGATTTCGAGGGCTTCCTCCAGGAGGTGCGATCCGGCAGGCGAAACAAGATCCGAAGGGAGAGGAAGGAACTCGTGCGGCAGGGGATCACGATTCGCATCATCGAGGGGAACGACGTGACGCCCGAGATCGCCGATACGCTCCACGATCTCTACGCCGCCCACGTCGACAACCTCTACTGGGGACGCCGGTACCTGACGCCGGCGCTCTTTCGGGCGCTTGCAGAGCGTATGGGCGATCATCTCCTCCCCATCCTCGCTGAACGGAACGGGAAGACCATCGCGGGCACGCTGAACCTCGTGGACGGGGATGCCCTTTACGGGCGCTATTGGGGAGCCTTCGAACAGCACCGCTTTCTGCACTTCAACGTCTGCTACTACGCTGCAATCGAGGCATGTATCGCACGGGGATTGTCACGCTTCGAGGCGGGGGCAGGCGGCGACTTCAAGCAGTTCCGGGGGCTGGATCCCGAATTCACCACAAGCATGCACTTCATTCATGATGAGCGCTTCAGGGACGCGCTTGACGCCCACCTGGCGAAGGAGAGAGGGTCAGTCCGCCAGTTTCGGGAGAAGCTCCGCGCGGATCGAAGTCAACTCAAGCGGGTTCGTCGTCGGGATAGCTGAGGGTGAGCTTGTCCTCTCCGTCGAAGTCAACGAGAACCTTTCCTCCACCTCTAAGGCGCCCGAAGAGAATCTCGTCGGCGAGAATTTGCTTGATTGAGACCTGAATGAGCCGCGCCATGGGCCGCGCGCCGAAGGTGGCATCATAGCCCTTCTCCGACAGCCAGCCGCGCGCCTCCCGCGTGACCTCCATGTCCACGCGCTTCTCGGCAAGCTGCAGATCGAGTTCCGTCAGAAACTTGTCCACGACACGCTCCACCACTTCCGGAGGGAGGGTGTTGAATTCGATGATCGCATCAAGGCGGTTTCTGAACTCGGGGCTGAACATCCTCTCTATCGCTTCCTTCCCTTTCGACAGGTCGGGCCCTGAACGGGTGAACCCCGGCGCCTGGCGGCTCATCGCCTGGGCGCCCGCGTTCGTGGTCATGATGAGAATCACATTCCTGAAGTCCGCCTTCCGCCCGTTGTTGTCGGTGAGCGTCGCGTGATCCATCACCTGAAGAAGAACGTTGAACACGTCGGGATGCGCTTTCTCGATCTCGTCGAGCAGCAGCACCGCGTAGGGATTCCGGATGATGGCGTCAGTGAGGAGTCCGCCCTGATCGAAACCCACGTAACCCGGGGGGGCACCGATGAGGCGCGAAACAGTGTGCTTCTCCATATACTCACTCATGTCGAAGCGCTCGAAGGAAACCCCGAGGATGCGCGCAAGCTGAAGGCCGACCTCTGTCTTGCCGACTCCCGTCGGACCCGCAAAGAGAAAGCTCCCGATGGGCCGGGTGGGCGCACCCAGGCCCGAGCGGGACATTTTGATCGCCGTGGCCAGCGCCTGAATTGGCGGCTCCTGTCCGAATACAACCTGCTTGAGATCGCTCTCCAGCGTCGCAAGCGCTTCCCGGTCGGAAATAGAAACGTTCTTCACGGGAACGCGGGCGATTTGCGAAACGATCGCCTCGATGTCCTTCGCCGTGACTACCCTCTTCTTGCGCGGCTTGGGCTGAAGCTTGATCTTGGCTCCCGCCTCATCGATGACGTCGATGGCCTTGTCGGGGAGGTGTCGATCGTTGATGTGCTTCGCGCTGAGTTCAGCAGCCGCGCGGATGGCGGACGCCGAATAGGTGACGCCATGGTGCTCCTCGTAGTGCGGTTTCAGCCCGCGAAGGATTTCGATCGCTTCACCCAGCGAGGGCTCCGATACCTCGATGCGCTGGAACCTCCGGGAGAGCGCCCTGTCGCGCTCGAAGTAGCTCTTGTAATCGTGGTAGGTGGTCGAGCCGATGCAGCGCAGATCACCCGTGGCCAGCGCGGGCTTCAGAAGCATCGCAGCGTCCATGGCGCCGCCCGTCGCCGCGCCGGCGCCGACGATCGTGTGAATCTCGTCGATGAAGAGAATCGCGCCGGGAATCTCCCGGAGCGCCTTCAGGACGGCCTTCATGCGCGATTCGAACTCTCCGCGAAACTTAGTTCCCGCGAGCAGCGCCCCCATATCGACGGCATAGATGCGGGCGTCACGGAGCGACTCCGGAACCTCGCCCTCGGCTATCTTCCTGGCGAGCCCCTCCGCCAGTGCGGTCTTTCCAACGCCCGCATCGCCGACAAAGAGCGGATTGTTTTTCCGGCGGCGGGACAAAACGTGGATCGTCCGCTGGATTTCGGCCTGGCGTCCGACGAGGGGATCTATTTTCCCCTGCTTCGCGCGCTCGACTAGATCCGTGGTGTATGCGCCCAGGGGATCCTGCTGGCTCTCCCCCTCCCCCTCGGCATGGGAAAGGCCCATCTCGTCACCCCGCAAGGAGCCGTCGTCCTCGTCGGGTATTTTCGAGATACCGTGGGAGACGAAGTTCAGGACGTCGAGGCGGCTGATCTCCTGCTGCTCGAGAAGATAGAGCGCATGAGAACCGCCCTCGCGGAAAAGTGCCACGAGCACGTTCACCGAATCGATCTGCCGCTTCCCGGCCGACTGCACGTGGAGCGCAGCCCGATGCATGACGCGCTGGAAGGCAAGGGTCTGGGTTGGATCGTTCTCAGCACCTTCGGGGAGCTTCTCGACGGAATCCTCAAGGTAATCCTCAAGCTCCCTTCGCAGCAGATCGACATCCCCCCCGCACTGACGAATCACCGCGCGGGCGTCCTCATCATGAAGAAGCGCGTAAAGGACGTGCTCGAGGGTCAGGTACTCGTGACGCCGTCTTTTGGCTTCGGCCACCGCCAGTCCGAGCGTCGCCTGCAGTTCGCGGCTGATCAAGCTTCCTCCAGCGTACACTTCAAGGGGTAGTCGTGCTCTTCAGCGAGAGCCTGGGTCTGGGCGACCTTGGTCTCCGCGATCTCATAGGTGTAAACCCCCGCAACTCCCATGCCCTTCTTATGGATGTGGAGCATGATCTGGACGGCTTCGTTGTCGGGTTTGCCGTAGACGCTCTGCAGCACCATGACGACGAACTCCATGGTGGTGAAGTCGTCGTTATGCAGGAGAACCTTGTAGAGGGGCGGCCTGGCAAGCTTTAGCCGCCGCTCGGTCACGACACCGAGATCTCCCTTCTGATCCGGGCCCTGGCGCCTGTCGCTCATTGCCCGAATTTTAAGCTGACCTTCGCGATGCCGCAACGGTGAAACCCCCAAATGCCTTCTGATTCTCAATAATTAACGACCAGTCGGGCCCCCCGCTTGATGACGCTTTGCGGCAGAATCGCAACGCCGTGATAAAAACGCCTCCTCGATTTCCGTTCGAGAAGGCTCTCTCCATACGTTCCAACCATGGCCGGTTCGAATCAGCGCCTCACACCGCGTCCCTCCGGGTTGCGAATGGAGGGCTTCAGGATCTCGCCCTCACCATCCAGGTGAAACTCAATCAAATCCTCGTGCGACGCGTCGAAAACCCGCCCGTCGTGATCCGCGTTCCCCTCCACTTCGAAGCCCGCGTCGTGGATCATCCTGTAAGTTTCACGGATCGAATTGCCCCGCGTCGTAAGATAGCCCTCCACGAAGAGGGAGTTCGCGGGATAGAGCGCAAGGGATCCGAGTGAGCGCAAGTGCCCCTCTCTTCCGCCGGCGGCGCGAATTTCCGCCCGGGGATTTACGAAGCGGAACATGCAGAGCGCGCGCAGACAGCGCTCGGGCGTCAGGCTTCCGTCCTTCCGGACGGGATTTCCTTCGATAGGGATCAGAAAGTTTACCGGGATTGAGGGGACCGCGAGCTCGCGCAGCTTGAAGGCAACCTCCACGAGATCATCGCTCTTCTCCCCCATGCCCATGATGAGGCCGCTGCAACTGCCGATCCCGTGTCGCGCCGCGGCCTCCAGGGTTGCCACGCGCTCGGCGTACGTATGGGTGGAGCAGATGGCCGGGTAGTGCGCCTCGCCCGTGTTCAGATTGTGATTAAGCCGGTCGAGGCCCGCCTCGGCAAGCATGCGCGCCTCCTCGTCCCCGATGAGTCCGACGGAAAGGCACGTCTTGATCCCGTAGCGAGACTTGACCTCCCGGATGAGATCCGCGAGCTTGCGCGTGCGCTCAGGCGTGGGTCCGCGGCCCGAAAGCACCATGCAGTAGCGCGACGCTCCCGCCTTCCAAGCCGACTCCGCCTCGGCGAGAATTTGTTCGTCGGATTTCATGGGGTACTTGCTGATCGCGGCGGTGGAGTCTTTCGACTGCGAGCAGTAGCCGCAATCCTCCTCGCAGAGCCCGTTCTGAACGTTGTTCAGGATATGCACCATGACCTTTCGGCCGAAGTACTTTTGACGGGGCTGGAAGGCCGCATGGAGGAGGGGGAGGAGTTCCGCGTCGTCACCGTCGATGACCCAGCGGGCCTCGGTCTCGGTCGGCGGGCGATCGGAAAGGGCCCGGCTGGCGAGCCTGTTATAGAGAATCTGGGTATCCACGGGGAGGGAGCATAAGAGCCGGGAGGACGATTGTCAATGTAGCTTCCCGATAAGGTTGACAATCGTGCCCCGCTGGTCCACGAAAGTGCCCGGTAGCAGAACGGGCACATCTTATCGAACGGGGGATTTCTCGCCAGTGGGCGAGGATGAGTGCCGAAGGGTCGCACGGGGCTCCCCCAGTGCGCCTGAGGATCCCTCTGCTTCCAATCGGTCAAAGGGCTGCGGGCAGGCGTTCCTAGAGGGTTTTGAGCGCATGGTTTGCACGTTTTTGAGATTAACATCTGATGCATATGCAAACTTTGCGCTGCCCCCCGATTCGTTCCTTTCAGACCGGCCGGCACCACGATTCCAGGCCCCCCCGGAAACCATGGTGGATTCGAGGGAATTTCGGCTTCAAGGCCCAAGTCCGGACCCTCGCCCGCAGATGGCACGTTCCCTGCTTGAGAAAACCTGAGAGCGGTTTCAGTTTCGCTTGAAAGGACGGACTCACCCCTAAATCAATCACGCAACAAAAAACGGAGGATTCAAATCTATGGCCGCTAAATACAGCCCTGTTGTAGAGAAGACCCTCGATAACATGGCAGACATGCGGGCCGGCAAATTCAATCTTTCCTGGATGAGCGCGAATCCCGACGGCTGGAACACGAAGGTAAAAGCCTCGCCCGTCGGCATCACACTCGACAATCTGAACTCCGTTCAGCCGTACGGGGACGTGCCGGAATACGGTTCCGCGATCGGAAGCATGGCGCCCCGGGGCTGCGAGGTTCCGCCCGACACACCCTCACTCGGCATCTACGACATCAATGAGAAGGGGCTCGTCTGGGCCGACAATGTGGCGAAGCTCTATGACGAAGCGGTCGCCCGCCAGTGGAGCTCCACGCGGGACATCCCCTGGGAACGCCTCGAGGAGCTCCCGGAGGAAATGGAAAAGGCGGTCTGCCAGCTCTGCACCGGCCTCACGGAGGTCGAATTTATCGCGGCGGACCTCCCGGCGAAGTGGCTGTGGCGCATCAACCACGACTTCCACGAAGTGAAGCTCTTCCTGGCCTCCCAGGTCATGGATGAGGCGCGGCACCTGGACGTGTTCCGGAAGCGCGCCCTTGCCAACGGTGGTGGCCTTTTGCAGGCCTCGCCGGGTTCCGAACGCCTTCTCCGGGCGATCATCGAAGCGCCGAACTACACCGTCGCCAGCTCCCTCATGCACATTCTCGCCGAGGGCTTCGTGCTCACCCTCTTCCGCCACGGTGAATTCATTGCGCCGACGGAGGTGGAGAAGAAAATCTTCCGCCTCTGCATGCAGGATGAGGCCCGCCACGTGGCCTACGGCACGATGCACCTGAAGTACTTCCTGAAGACCTACCCCGAGCGGGAAGAGGAAATTCACGCGATCCTCGCAGTCGGCGAAGAGGCGATCTTCTCGCTGACCACTGAGCCGCAGAGCATCGAGCCGCGGGCAATTCTCGCGGGAGGCGGTGTCGAGCACATGCACGAGGGCCTGCTGAAGACTTCCTATCTGTACACAAAGCAGATCACCGAGTATCTGCAGCGCCTGAAGGTGGCCGGGCTCGATCGATCGGAGCGGATCGCCATTCCGGTCGAACTGCCCATGGACTGAGGGAACAACCATTCAGACTGAATTCACACAACCCGGGAGATGAACATGCACGAATTCCCTTCGGAGGAGTGGTTCCGTCAGCTCCAGCAGGCGATGGACGAAGAGGTGGAAAAATACCGCCGCCTGGGCAGCACCGAGCTGACGCTTTATCTGAAAATGAACTTC
>CBDUXZ010000074.1:0-8172 GCA_965371325.1 uncultured bacterium
CGGATTGTCGATCAGCTCATCATTCACTGAGCGCCCGCCGCTCCGGGACAAAAAAAACCCCCCGTTCCCGGGGGGTTCTTCTTTAGGCTGCTCACTTAAGGTTCAACCAGAAGTGAGGAAGAGCAGGAGCGCGCCTATGACGCACATCCCGACAGTCGCTTCCATACTTGTCGTCCCTCCAGAGGCTGCCGTCCCCCGCCGAACCGTGCTTCGACCGAGGGTTTCGACAACCGGGCGAGTGCTTCTTCGCGTCTGATCTCCCATGCGGCTTGGGATCGCGACCAGACGCCCTCCGAGTGAGCGCTTTGCGTTCCTACGAGCCGACGGGCGACATGCCCGTTGACCGGTCCTTCAAAAAGGAGGAGTAGGCAGTGGCAGCGTTGGGGGGGGTGAGAGGTTGGCAGTCCCGTTGTTTCCAGGGGTGCCAAATACACCACCGCCTCCTCCCTGCGCCGGATATGTGCAAATACCTTGCCACCGCGCGGGCAAAGTGGAGACTGCGACGGAAACCCCGCGAAATCAGGGAACTTATTCCTCATTGAGGCTCAAAATCGTGAGGGTCAGGGTCCCTCGGGAGCGGGAGAATGGGAAAGATATCTCCCAATATAGGAAAACTATTTCCCTCCTCCCCGGGCCGCCGGGGGCATATTTCACGCCCCTTTCGGCCCCGATCTCACCGCCGCCGGGGGGCGCTTCAGGCCGGAAATCTGATCCCGGGACGCCCGGCGCCTCCAGGAAAGTCGCTGGGAAAGCGTGCACTTCGTGCATCAACCGGGAGAGATGAAAACAGCAAAAGGTGATCACGCGTCGATCTTGTCTTGCTCTTTGGAACTCGCGCGATAAATGCGCGCCGGCGCTTGACGCTCCACGGAAGCGGGGCTAGCCTCATGCAAGCATTTCGAACGGCCGGAGGAAGCAGGCGCGATGGATAAATACCTCTACCTCGAGACGTTCGGCTGCCAGATGAACGAGCACGACTCGGAGAAAATCGCCACCGTCCTCGCTCGCAGCAATTACCATCTCACGCGCGATCCCCGGCAAGCCGATCTCATCCTTCTGAACACCTGCACCATTCGCGAGAAAGCCGATCAGAAGTACCTCTCGACCCTCGGCCGATACCGGGCGCTCAAGGCGAGTAAGCCCGAACTCATCATCGGCGTCGGTGGGTGCTCCGCCCAGCAACAGGGCGAGCGCCTTCTCAAGCAGTGCTCCCATGTCGACCTCGTCTTCGGCACGCACAGCATCCTCAGGCTCCCCGCGCTGCTCGACGAGGTGCGGAGGAGCAGGCGCGTGGTGAGCGTTGACTTCACCGGCGCGCTCGAAGATCGCTTCGATGCCACGCTTCTCCCGGTATCGCGGCATCCCGCGCGCGCCTACGTCACGGTTATGGAAGGGTGCGATCTGTTCTGCACTTTCTGCGTCGTCCCCTTCACCCGCGGCCGCGAGATCTCCCGTCCCCCTGCGCAGATTCTTTCCGAGGCGCGCGCACTGGCTGAGCGGGAGGTGAAGGAGATCACCCTTCTGGGCCAGACGGTCAATGCCTATGGGCGGCGGCGGGGTCAGACGCCCTTCCACGAGCTCCTCTTCGCCATCGACGAGATCCCCGGAATTGAGCGTGTTCGCTTCACCTCGAGCCATCCGCTCTACGCAACCGAGGGGCTGATCGACGCCTACCGCCACATGAAACATCTCTGCCCGCATCTGCATCTGCCGGTTCAGTCCGGCTCCAATCGCACGCTGGCGCGCATGCACCGCCGCTACACACGAGAGGCGTATCTCGGGATCGTGGCGCGCGTGCGCAAGGCGCGGCCCGACGTGGCGGTGACCACCGACCTGCTCGTGGGTTTTCCGGGGGAGAGCGCGGAGGACTTCGAGGAAACGCTGAGCCTCATGCGGGAGGTGCGTTTTTCGGACGCCTACGCATTCGCCTACTCGGAGCGGCACGCCACCAAGGCGGCGGCCTATCCCGATCAGGTTCCGCAGGGGGAGCGCAAAGAGCGGCTGGCCCGCATACTGGCCCTTCAGAGGGAGATCAGCCTCGCCGACAATCAGTCGCGGATCGGGGGCATTGAGGAGGTGCTGGTGGAGGGGCAGAGCAAAACCGACCCCGCCAGGCTTACGGGCCGGACGGGCCATAACAAGGTCGTCAATTTCGCGGGCGATCCGAAGCTTGCCGGGACCATTACGCCCGTGCAAATTGTCGATGCGTTTCCAAATTCGCTTGGAGGCGAACCGCTCCATTGAGTCCCCGGGCCAAGTGGTCCGGTTCAGAACCTAGGTGGATGCATCGGTTGCCAAGACGTTTGTGTACTTATGAATTAGGCCACTAAGCAGGAGGTATCATGTTAATCGAAATGAAGGTGGCCGGGCTCATTGTCGACGGTTCGAGCAACGTCCCGTTGCTGATTCTCAAGGACGAGGAGGATCGGTATTGCGTCCCCATCGTCATCGGACTTCCCGAGGCGCGGGCGATAGTTTCGGAACTGCAGGAGGAGAAATATCCCAGGCCGCTCACCCACGATCTGCTGAAGAGCGTGATCGAGACTGCGGGGAGCAAGGTGGAGAAAATCGAGGTGACGGATCTGCGGGAGGATACGTTCTTCGCCTCCATCCATATGAGCACGGGAGGCAAAACGCGGGTGGTCGATTCGCGTCCCAGCGACGCCATCGCCCTTGCCCTCCGGACGAAGGCTCCCATCTTCGTTGACGAGCGGGTCATCGAGAAGCTGGGCGGCGAGGAGAAGAGCACCAGGCCCGCGTTTACGGGCGACAAGAAGGAGAAATGGACCGAATTGCTCGAGAACCTGAAGCCCGAAGATTTCGGAAAGTATAAGATATGACCGGCCGATAAGTATTGCCGGGGCTCCCGGCGCCCCCGCCTGGCGGGGGTTTTTTTTCGGCCGGGGTATTTCACGACCCGAACTCGTCCACTTGGGGGGTAGCCAAATGAGCAAGGGCCGGATCCTGGCGGTCGACGACGAACACTTTTTCCGGGTCTTGTACGAAGATCTCCTGGGTGGTGAGGGGTACGCCGTCACCACCGCGGAAGACGGCGCCCGGGCGCTGGAGATCCTCGAGAGCGAGACCTTCGACGTCGTCATCCTGGACGTGATCATGCCGGGTGAGGACGGCGTTCGGGTCGCGGAGCGCATAAAAGACAGGTGGCCCACCCTCGAGATCCTCTTCATCACGAGCCTTCGAGACGTGAAAGTCGCCACGAGCGCGATGCAGCGCGGCGCATCGGACTTCCTTACAAAGCCCATCAATCCCGACGAGCTTCTTGCCGTCATCATGCGGCTGTTTGAACGGCGGGCCGTGTTCCAGGAACATACGCGGCTTCTCGACGAGAATGTCTACTTTCTCGACTCCCTCGGCGTCTACCAGCGCGGCCTGCGCATTATGGAGAAGCTCGATCCGGATGAGCTGTGCGAAGCCATCGTCGAGCGCCTGACGGCCGAGACCTCGGCGCAGGGGGGGGTCCTTTGGCTCGCTCTGGAAGAGAACAGGAACCGCTTGAAGCTGCAGGGCGTTCGCGGACTCGTCGTTTCGGATCAGGAGCCGGGGGAGATCTCCTGGAGCGATCACCCCAACGCGGAATTGCTGAAGCAGGGGAAGCCCTTCTACGCGACCGATGCCCAGGAGGCGCCCGATTCCAAAGAGTCCCTCAGAGACCGGAACACGCTCTTTGTTCCGGTTCTGGAAGGGGGCAAACCGGTTCTCCTGGTTCGGCTCACCGACAAGGTCGGCGGCAACCAGTTCGGTGACGAGGATCTTCGGAAGACGCGGCTCCTAGAGCAGCTCTTTCTGACCGCCCTGCGAAACGCGCGAGCCTACACTTCCCTGGCGCACCGCTCGCCGAAGGACGATCGGACACGGGCCTACGATATGGATTTTTTCAACAACTACCTCGGGGCCGAGCTTCAAAAGTCGAATCGCTTCAAACGAAAGTTCTCCCTGCTCGCCCTGCGAATCACCAACTACGCGGATCTCCGGAAGCGCTACGACGCGAAGGCGCTAAGAGAACATGCGGATACGGTCGTGCGGGCCGTCTCAGGCGCGGTTCGCGAGATCGATCTGATCGGACGGCTTACGGACGACGAGTTCTACGTGCTTCTTCCGGAGACGGACTACTTCGCCTCTCTCTCCCTGAAGAAGCGGATCAGCGAGGCACTCGCCGAGAGCAGCCAGCGCGGTCCGGCCCCACTGAATGTCGCGCTGGCCGCGGTGACGTACCCGGGAGACGGCGATAGCGCCAAGCTGCTCTTCCACGCCCTGCGAACCGGGCTGCTGCGTGAGCAGATAGGGCTCGACGCGAGACGCGATGGATCGGCCGACTCGCATTGGGATTTCGTGGCAACGCTGCTCGCCTCGAAAAAGCCCGGTTTCCCTGAACGGGAGCGGCGCGGGATCCGGCCCGAGAATTCCACCATTCGGAAGGGGCGGTTTTCGACGGCCTTCTTCACGCGTCTGCAGGAGTGCCTGGTCGAGGAGATAGGGCGCGATCCCCGCGTGAACGGCATTACCTACGTTGGCCTGGGCGAACTGGACGGGGGGCAGCCCATGCTGGCGGCGCGCTCCGGCGAGGAGCGGCCGGCAACCAGGATCTACGCGATCGGAGCCCCCCGCGACTCTTCGGCGCTACCGGGCGACGGGTGGGCGGCGCCCGTGCCGGTTTCCGATGATCACATTCGCAATCACCGATTCATCCTGTTCCTCTCGGAGGAATCGGCCTACGCCTTCTACGGGCGGCTGGATGGGGAGGATCTGCAGGGCTTCCACACCTCGGACAAGGGGTTCGTCGAGAGCCTTATCTTCAAGCTGCAGGAGGAGTATGACCTTCAGTCCCACATCTAGGGGACGATCACGCCGCGCGCGGGCCGGTGAGCCCGCCGGTGGTGGGGAGGCCCGGCCCGAGCATGAGTGAAGCGAAGTGTATCCTGATCGCCGAGAACGACCCGCGCGCGGGACGTGAGCTGAAGTTCGCCCTGGAGGGGAGGGGCTACGCCGTTCGCCTCACGGCGAGCACAGTCCGGGCCCTGGAGTACTGCATCCACAAGCGGCCCGATCTCGTGATCGTATCGGACGGCCTACCGGTCATCGACGGGCGCACGCTCGTGGACATTCTTCGCTCCAATCCCAACACGCGCGACACCCTCTGCATCTTCCTGGTTCCCAATCCCGAGTGGTTCGCCGTCGCCCCCGGCTTCCAGGAGGAAGTGGTCAGGAGTCCCGGCTTGCCCGGCGACGTCGTGGCGGCCGTCGAGAAGATCTTCAGCCGCGCCGAGCGCGTGGGGCACATGTCGAAGGATCCCGGCTCCATGACGAAGGGGGACATCGAGGAGATCCCCGTGCTTGAGGTTCTGGAAGCGCTGCACAAGAGCGGGCGGACCGGAACGCTCTTCATCGAACAGGCAGTCGCTCTTCGGGGGGTCGGGCAGGGCTTCATCTACTTGAAGGAGGGCGAGGCGATCAACGCGCTCCTGGGGCAGGTCGACGGGGAGAAGGCCCTGTTCCGCCTCTTTTCATGCCGCCAGGGCCGCTTCGAGTTTATCGCGGATCAGGCCGTGACGGAGTGGCGTATTCGCCGGCCGCTTCATCAACTGCTCGTGGAAGGGGCGCGGCAGATCGATCAGTGGAAGCGCATTAGCGCCGTTCTCCCCGGGCCCAAGACCCAGCTGCGGCTCCGCGCGAAGGTGGCCTCTCTCCCGCCCGGCATACATCCCCTGACGCAGGAGATTCTACTTCTGCTCGAGTACCACACCCGTGTGGTCGATGTGGTCGACAACTGTTCCGCTTCCGACTATCAGGTGCTGAGAACACTTCACACGCTTATCCGGAAGGGCATCGTCGAGGTGGCCTCCGGCAACGGGGAGGAAAAGGCGGATGAGCCCGCGGGCTACCGGTGGGTCACCGATTCCCAGCTCGGCCGTCTGGAAGAAAAGCTTGCTCCGCACGGGCTTCCCCCCTCCGGGAAGATATTCGGACGGATCCTCATTTTCTCTCCCGACGCGGGCCTGAAGAGGGAGCTTCTGGAGGCGATGAGGGATCTTCCCGGTTTCACCCTGGCCGGCGGTAAAGATGGCCGGCCGGGAAGCGAAGCATCAGGAGGAAACGGGCCCTTTCCGGCGATCGGCGAGTGGCATCTCTCGGAGAAACTCTCCCTCAGGCTCCAGGACGCGCCTGTCGATGAGCTGCAGCGCCCGATCTGGTCGCTGCTCTCACGGGGAGCGGTGGGCGCGTTGTTTCTCATGAACGGTTCGAGGGAGGACTGGATCAACGCGCTCCGGCCGGCTAGCGATTTCTTCCAGTCGGCGTGTCCGATTTCAATTGGCTACTTGATCCTGGGCGAGGGGGCTGTACAAATGGAGCTGAAGGCCAAGCTGGTGAGCGCGTTCACCCTGAAGGGTGACAACGCGCTGTTCATGCTGCCGGGGAAGCAGCCTGAAAGGCTCCGCGTTATCCTTAAGGGCTTTCTCGATCAGATCGTCAGCCATTAGGGGGAAAGGGGATTGCTTCGTCGCCGTGCTCCTCGCAATGACAGAGTACGGTGAAGAGGGAAAAGGGGAGCGTCCCCTTTTCCCTTGCCGGGCGGAGGGACCGTTGCCGATGGATGGACCGGGCGTTTTCGGGCGCGTCAAGACGCATCACGGCGTCACGCCCGGCATTCACGCGAGCGTGTTTGTCGCAGAAGGGGCAATTGTCATCGGTGACGTGGAGATCGGGGAGGGCTCCAGCGTCTGGTATCAGACGGTGGTGCGTGGAGACGTGAATTTTGTGCGGATCGGGCGCCGGACCAATCTCCAGGACGGATGTGTCGTGCACGTCCACCAGAAAACGCACCCCTGCGTGATCGGCGACGAGGTGACCGCGGGGCATCAGGTTATTCTTCACGGCTGCACCGTGAAGGATCGATGCCTGATCGGCATCGGGGCGACGATACTTGACGGGGCCGTGGTGGGCGAGGAGGCCGTCGTGGCCGCCGGGAGCCTCGTAACCTCGGGCATGATCGTGCCACCGCGGAAGCTCGCGATGGGACGCCCCGCGCGGATTGTGCGGGATCTGACCGAGGCGGATCTTGTCTGGATAAAGGAGTCGGCGGACAACTACGCGCGTTACGCTGGCGAGGCGATCGAAGAGGCCGCAAAGGGGGAGACGTGAGTCGATTGAAGGCCGAAATTGTCGAGTTCTTGGGAGAGACGCAGCTTCTCGCGGGATGGCCCAGGGAGGATCTGGAAACGCTAGCCCATGCGATGAGCGTTCGTCCGCTCGAGCCGGAAGAGACGCTGTTCGAGGAACGTCAGCCCGGCGACGCCATGTACCTCCTGCTCGAAGGCCGGCTCTCCGCCTGGCGCGGCGAAGAGGAGGTCGGAGATCTTCGCGAGGGCGATCATTTCGGCGAAGGGGCGCTGGTGCGGCCCGGGCCGCGCCGCGTGACCGTGCGCGGCGCCGATCCGTCGACCGTGGCCGCGCTCTCGGCGGAAGCCTTTGTGCAACTGGGGGAGTCGCATCCCGAAGTGCATGCGAGGTTCCTTCGCGCGCTCCTTCGCGAAACGACCTCAAAGATGGCTGAAATCGAGGGTTTCCTTGACAGGCCTGGGAACATTCGGTAGCTTCGCCCCTCAAATCGTGTCCCCAGGAGCACGGCTCCACGGGCGGCTCCGCACAGGTTACGACCTTCACTAAACGATAAATACGTTCCCCGAAATCGTCGGCTCGAAAGACGGTCGTGATCCCGCTCAAGGTGCTCCAGTTCCAGGCTGGCGCGTGGGATTGCGGCAAGCAGGGCAGATCCATCCAGGCCATCATTCGGACCGCCGGGGGTCCGGCGACCCAGGGAGGAGCCTCTGATGCTCGAGGAACAGCTGCAGGTGGGACTCACGTTTGATGATGTGCTCCTGGTGCCGGGGAAATCCGACGTGCTTCCCCACGAGGTTGACCTCTCGGCCCCTCTGACCGAAAAGATCCGGCTCAACATCCCCATCGTATCGGCCGCCATGGACACCGTTACGGAGTACCGCACGGCCATCTGCATTGCGCAGGAGGGGGGACTCGGTATCGTCCACCGCAACCTGACGCCGGCGGCGCAGGCCGCGGAGGTCGATAAGGTGAAGCGCTTCGAGTCGGGAATGATCGTCGATCCGATCACGATGGACCCCGATCAGCGCATCGGCG
>CBDUXZ010000075.1:0-7901 GCA_965371325.1 uncultured bacterium
GAGACGCCGTTGACGCCGTGATAATCCCGGGTCGCCGCGAGCTGCCCCCGGTCGCGGGCGAGCGCTACGCGCAGCGCATCGCGGGCGCGCGCGATCCGCTGATCGGGGTCCTCGCAAATCTTCAGGGATGAACCGATGAGGTGCGCCAGCCCCTCGAGATCGCCGCACCCCTCGAGCCTTTTGAAAAGCTCCCTTTGCGCCGCCTCGTGTTCCGGGACGGCGGCGAGGATCTCCCGGTATATTTTCTCCGCCGCTTCCGGATCGTCCAGGGCTTCCGTATGAATGCGGGCGATCTGAACGAGGGCGTCCGCCCAGCCGTGAGGCTGCATCTCCTGATCGCGATCGGCCTCGGCCCGAAGGAGCGCGATCAGTTCCTCCCACGCCTCCGCCCTCGCCAGGCTCCGGTGCAACCCCTCCCGCATCGCCGGATCATCCGGCGCCAGGCGGACCGTGTCGCGATAGTGCACGAGGGCCTCGTCCGTCCGGGCGAGTCTCTCCTCGTAGATTGCCGCAAGCTCTGCGTGCAGCGCCAGCGCGCGGTCCGGGGAGGGCTCATGGCAGAGCGCGTCTTCCAGAAGCGCGGCAACATCCGCCCAGCGGTCCGCGGCCCTGTGGTATGCCACCAGGCGCTCACGCGCGCCGGGGTGATCCGGCGCGATATTCGCAAGACGCTTCCAGATTTTCGCGGCCCGATCCGGATCGGCCAGGGGCCCCTCCCAGAGCCGCGCCCGTTCCTCGGCAAGCGCGATGCGGCGTGACGGCGCCGGCGCTCTCTCTTCTTCCCGCGAGAGAAGGGCGTCGAGCGCGCGCCATCGCTCGGCCGACCGGTGGAGATCAGCGAGATCCTGGATCGTATCGATGTGATCGGGGGAGACGCCGAGCACCTCCTCGAGCGCGCTCTGGGCGCCATTATTGTCAGAGAGGTGATCCCGCAGCACACGGGCCCGCGCCAGACCGAAATCCGCCCGGGCCTCCCCCTCGGCGAGAGACGCCCGCTGTTCGAGAAGCGCCACCTGCGCCGACCAGCGCTCGAGCGCCGGGTAGAGGCTCTGGAGCGCCTCGAGCGCCGGCGCGCATTCAGGATCGATCTCGCAGGCCTGCTCGTAGCACGAGACTGCCTCTTCCGGGTCCACGCAGGCGGTCTCGTAAAGTTTACCGGCGCGAAGAAGGAGATCGACCTTGCGCCCGGGCGCCTCCTCGATCTGTGATTTCTTCAGAAGAACTGAAAGGAGCCCTTCGTCATCGCCGGTCTTTTCGAAGATCGTCGCGAGCCCGTCAAGGGCGCCGTGGTGATCGGGTTTTCGCTCGAGCAGCGCCTGCCAGAGGGCGAGCGCTTCATCGCTCTCCCCCCGCCCGGACGCGTCGGCGGCAAGGCGCTCGAGCAGAATTCGCTCCCGCTCGGGATCCCGCCCCCGCCGTTCCGGCGCATCACCGCACAGAAGCGACAGCTCCGCTTCGGCGGCCGCGCAGGCATCTGCGGTGTTTCCCCGGGAATCGTGAAGCGCCTGCAGGCGGGCCAGAACAAACAGGTCATCGCGAAGGAAGGTCCGCGCCCTTTCGTAGGCGGCCGTGGCGCTCTCGGTCTCGCCGATCGCTTCGAGGGCCTGGGCGGCGTCGCGCCAGGCTTCTCCCCGTTCCCGCGGCGGCTTCATGCTGGGGAGCGCTTCGGCCAACCGCACCATCTTGCGCGCGCGATCGATCGGCCGGTCGAGGCGATCGTAGATGTCACACAACCGGGCAAGCGCGTCCTGT
Source organism: uncultured bacterium (assembly GCA_965371325.1). Lineage (GTDB taxonomy): Bacteria > JAUYMQ01 > JAUYMQ01 > JAUYMQ01 > JAUYMQ01 > CBDUXZ01. The sequence goes on from CBDUXZ010000075.1 coordinate 1,753, forward strand.
CGATCCGGATCGATTGCGAGAACCGCTTCGAGGGATCGCGCCACCTCTTCGTCACTCTCGCCGATCGCCGCGGCGATTTCGGCGCGCTCCTCGTTGACTGCGATCGCCTCCGCTTCACTCTCGAAGAGGCCTGCCTCGTTCCGAAGGTTGAGTATTCCCGCGAGCGCCGCTTGATCGCCGGCAGCGCGCGCAAGCCGCTCACACGCCGCCAGCGCCTCGGCGTCGCCGTCCTTGCGATCCAGAAGAGCGCGCCAGGCGTCGAGCGCCCGCGCCGGATCGTCGAGGCGGGTCTCCAGAATGTCGGCGGCCTCCCGCAGCAAAGCGCCGGGATCGGATTCCGTGGCGGCGACCGCCTGCAGCGCATCGACCAGGGCCTCCCACCGCCCGGCTTTCCGGTAGAGCGCTACGAGCGCATCACGTCTTCTGTCGGTGTCGGGGCACGCGTCCCCCAGGGCGATGCGCCGCTCAGGGCCTGCGCCGGCGCGATCGATCGCGCCGGGCGTTTCCGCAAGGGGGCCTGCGTAGAGCGCGGCCGCCCGCGCCAGGAGCTCGCTCCCAGTCTCCTCGCATTCCGCCTGGGCCTCGACGACGCCGGCCAGCGCTTCCAGGCGACCGAGACGCTCCAGGAGATCGCAGAGCCCCTCGAAGGCATCGCGGCACTGTGGTTCCAGCGCGAGGGCCTGCTTGAAACAGTCGATGGCCGTCTCTTCACGATCGAGATGCGTTGTGCAGAGATCGGCAAGCCGGAGGTAGAGCGCAACCCGATCGCCCGCGCCCTGAAGCTCCGACGCCGAGGCCTCCAGCAGATCCGCCAGCTCGTCCCATCGCTCCCCTGTTTCAAGGAACGACGCGAGCCGCCGCTGCGCCTCAGCCTGAACGGGATGCTCGACCAGGGCCGAGCGGTAGCATGCGGCCGCATCATCCGGCCGGGACAGGTAACGCTCGAGCAGGTAACCCTTTCTTGCGAGTAGATTCGCCCGTTCCGCCGGATTGACGATCGCTTCGATCCGCCGATCGTAGAGTTCGAGAAGCTTCTCCCACGCCTGCGCTTCCTTGAGGAGATCTTCGGCCGAGCGAAATGCCGGAAGGCCGGCGGGGTCTTCCATGAACAGACGGAGACAACGCGCGATGCGCTCCTCGAGCGCGCTGCTCGAAGCATCTCCCCCGTCCCGCGCCTTTGGATCGCGCGGCGCGGTATCACCGTCCGGCGGAACGGCATCCTTCCTGACTTCGGGGCTGTCCATAAACGCTCCGGAATGAGGGTCACCCGAGAGCCGGCCGACCACCGGGGAGGGCTCTCCGTGTCTCTCTCAAATTCCCTTGTGATCGCAGCGATTGCAGATGATTTCGCCCCCCGGGCAAAGGAGCGCCAGGGGATTGGCCTGTCCCCCCCCGGGGCAGGTTTCCGTGCCACTGCTTTTCGGCATTTCGGGGTGGTTTCTTGACGTGAACCGACGGGTCGGAGACGCCCGCGCGGGTGTTTTGAAGAAACAAGATAGGGGGAAATCACCCCGCTCTCACGGGGAGAGCGAGGTCGGCGGGGCTGTTCTTGCTATTCCTCGGCTTCGAGGGGTCCGACGCGGCCGTCGTCGTCGATTGCGAAGCCGTAGCTGATCCATCCAATACCGCCGCTCCCCTCCGTCTCCACGAGGTAGCGGCCGGGCAGAAGGCGCTCGGGCGGTCCGGCGGCGGGCGTCAGTTGCCGGTACCCCGCAGGCGCCACGCCGTAGCAGACCGTGCGAAGATGCTGCCCGTTCTGGCGCGGCACGATGTGCCAATACACATCCTCGCGGCCCGTACGGGCGCGGAACAGCACGCGCAGTCCGTGCAGCTGTTTATCCGCCCTCAGGACAAAGAGGAACGTCGGGCATTGATCAACCGCTATCACCCTGTCGTAGAGATTCCAGGTGCACGCGGCACTTCCTGCGAGGAAAGCGAGCGCCGCCAGGGCGCGCAACAGGCGTTTTGTCATGGTCCCAACAACCTCCTGGGAAACGAGGAGCCAACCGGGATAAGCAGTTGCTCCGCGGGGTGATAATCGTACAGGGCGTCCGAAAAGTTGGCTCCGAAGTTCTTCCTGCCGTGACCGAGGGCCACACCGAGGGCGATGGGCGAAACCGCCCCATAAAGCGCGGCGAAAGTCGGCGCGGCGAGCGGGCCAAGCAGGTTGAAGGCGGCCACGTGTCCGAGCTCGTGGTTCAGCACGGATATATCCACGCCGCCGTCCCGAATTCCCTCAATGGTGCTCGGCACGAATATCCGGCGCCCGATCACGACGGCGTGTGCCCCGAAAGGAACTTCGTCCGCGGCATAGACCTTGACGCCGTTGATGGTGCCCGCTTCCGATGCGCCCAGCTCTTTCGCGAGACGATCGGCGTACGCGTTGCTCGGGTAGTTCCAGATTTCCTGGAAGCGCGCGAAACCGGGACTAAATCTCCCGAAGGTTAATCTGTTCAGCGCCCCCCCTGCAAAAGACGCCCCGAGTTGAACCCCCCGGAACAGCGTATTCGACACCCGCGCCAGTTGTTTGTAGATCGGATTGAGAAGATCCTCCAGTCCGAAACCGTCAATGCTGAGTCCTGAGGCACCACCCGTAAAACCGCCCGCAAACGCGCCCGTGACGGCGCCTCGCAGGAAACTCTCGCCGTTGAAAGTAGCATTCACGCCGCTGGATACAGCGCCCGCGGCGGCTCCGCCCACAAACGCACCCGACACCCCACCGCCCAGCGCCGCCGATACCCCCCCACCGATACCTCCTGATAGGCCGCCGACCAGTGCGCCGACAAGCGGATTCTCGCCGCGTATTGCCGCGGCCCCCGCACCCACGAAGGCGCCGATCAGAACGGCGACAAAGGGAAAATTCCCCGTCGGATCGGTGTAACGGAGCGGATTGTTGTAGACGTAGGCGTAGCGGTTCAGCGATTGCGGTGCGCCCGGATCGGGCACGAGCGGATCGGCCTGAAGGAAACGGCCGATGGACGGATCATAGTACCGATCGCCAAAGTAGTAGAGATCTGTTCTTGGATTGATCCGTTTCCCGGTGAATTTGCGCTGCATCTGCACCGAGCCCGTGGACGCAACGATCGCACCCCAGGGATCGTAGAGAACCTCCCTCACGACGCCCCCCGCCTCGTCGAGCACCAGTGAGGTGCTCCCCAAATGATCCGAAACGCTGAAGAGAACGCCCTGGCGAATGTTTCCGTCAGGGGTGGTCGGCAGCGCGTGCACCGCCGGCCCCGTGGCGGCAAGGAAAGCGAAAATCAGAAATGAGATACCGCAGGTGCGGAGCGCCGCCTGCAGCTTGCGCCGGCCCTGCACGGAGACGCGGAGCAGCGCGAGGAGAGCCAGGAGAAGAATGAAGGGAGCCAGATCGCCGGCCGCCGAAGCCCTCGCAGCCCGAGTCGCGCCACAGGAGAACACGTAGCCCGGGGTGTGGGGCGCCGTCCGGGAGGCGATCGCCTGTCCGGCGACGAAGATCGTTTTCGTCGCAAGGTTTCCGTTCCATTCGAAATCTCCCCCCAGTAACCAGTGCTGGAAGTTCGCATCGAGCTTCCAGCGGCGGCCGAATGCGTCGTAGCGAGCGCGCGAGAGCAGCTTGCCCCCTTCGTGAACCTGGGTTAACCGCCCTTCGCCGTCGTAGGTAAAGGTGCGCGTACCCATCGCGGTTACGTTCCCGTTCATGTCGTATGTAAAGCTCTTCCCTCCGGCGCTCTTCACCGCGTGCGGCCCGCCCGTCGGCCCCGTCTCGGGGCCGTACTCCAGGATCATCCCGGCCTTTTGCACCAGGTTTCCAAGGCTGTCGTAACGGAAAGCCTGATCCCCGTAACCGCCGGAGGCCGAGAGCAGACGGCCCAGACTGTCATAGCCGAGCCACTGGCTCCTGGAAGCATCCACTCCGTCGATGACGGCTTCCACGTTCCCCTCGGGCGTATAGCCATAACCGAGATCGAGCAGCGGCCCTTCCGGGCCGGCGGCCTGGAGGGCAGCGAGCCGTGTGGTGGCGGGATCATACTGATAGTCGAGAGTCGCTCCGTTCCCCATCTCGAGGCGGAGTGGACGGCCGGTGGCATCGAAGGATGCGTCGATGAGGTAGCTGCCACCGGGCGCATGGAGGCTCTGAATGCGCTCCAGAAAGGGCCCGTCGTAGGTCCGCGTAACCACCTCGCCATCCGGATAGCGTTTCGAGACTTCGCGCCCGAGCAAATCAAAGCTCCGATCGAAGCGATGGAAGGCGTAACCGTTTCTGTAGCTCAGGAGGGCGACGTTCCCGAAGGCGTCGTACTCGAACTTCTGGGTGAAGGCGGGAACACTCGCGCGAACGAGCCGGCCCAGCCCGTTCCGAACCGCGAAACTCCCGAGGCTGTCGTACTCGAAGGTGGCTTCCGCCCCGGGCCACCGCCTGGAAACGACACGGTCGAGGGCGTCATAGGAGAAGGTCACCGATATCCCCCGCGCGTCTGTCCGTCGCGTGAGGTTTCCGGCGAGGTCATATTCGTACCGCCAGTTCCCCGCGTCGGGATCGGCGATGGCAACCTTCCGGTTCAACGTGTCATAAACGATCGATGTGAAATTTCCATCGGCATCCAGGGCGGCGATGAGATTGCCCCGTGCATCGTAGTCATACCGGGACATGTACGGGCCAGGATTCCCCCCGGGATCGCGCGCGTTCAGCTCCAGAACGGCAACGACGTGGCCGAAGGCATCCCGGCGCACACTTTTCATACTCAGGCTTTCGAGAGACAGAGAGAACAGCTCATCGGTCCTCTGCCATAGATCGTAGGTCGAAACGAGAAAGGTTCCTTCGGGATTGACACTTCGAATCGGCCGGCCCAGCGCATCGTGCTCCGTCGTGGTCCAGGACGCCGCCTCTCCCGCGAAAAACGGCGCGCTTGCCGAGGCAACCCGTCCCTGCGCGTCGTAGACCGTGAGCGCAACGATGGTTTTCCCTCCGGGACCCGTCGCCTCGCGGCGATGGGAGCGCCCGAGCCCGTCGAAGAAGACGCGTGAAGTGAGTATCTCGCCGACGCCCTCCGCGCTGAAGCGAAGCTCCTCCACCTGCTGGGCAGAAGCGGCGCCGCTCCCACCGTCGTCCGGGTTTCCGAGGAGCTCGTCGTGATAACGCGTTTCGGAAAGTGTTATCTCGTTTTCGCCGGCGGGCGTGAGGAAGGTCCCGATGGTACGGCCGAGTGCGTCGAAGGCGGTGTGAGCGACATTCCCGTTCAGATCGGTCTCGCTGAGCTGCATTCCGAATTCTGAATCAAAGGTCCTTGCGATGAGGAACCCGTCTACGCCGCTTGCAAGTGGCGGGAGGACCGTGGCAACAGGAAAAGTGTGGTAAGCGTCGTCGTATACGGTGGTTGCGACGCGACCGTTCGGATCCCGGGCTGTAACGACATTGCCAAAAGCATCGTGTGTGAAAACGCGCGTCACCCTTGCCGAAAAATTATCGACCGGATCGCTGAGCCACACCTCGGTCTTCGTAAGAAGCCCTGCGGATGCATCGCCGAGAGGTAGATTGTCGTAATAGAACCACCGTTCAGACTGCAGGTTCGCCGGATCACCGCTTGTTACGATGACATGAGCCGGAAGCCGCAGATGGACACTTCCTCCTCCGTTGACGTATTCGTACCGGGTCACGCGCTCATCTGCGGTGCCGTCCTGGAGGGGATCGTTTTCGTTCGTGACCTCTCCGAGATCCATGACTTCGATGGGTACGCCGTTCTCATAGGCGGAGAAGATCTTCTTTCTCATACGGAAGCTCTCGTTTCCGTCGAAAGTAAGCGTCTTCGTGGAATGAAGGAGCGGCTCATAGGGAGGCAGCGTGTCTTCAACGTGGGCGTTGGCTGTTTCCTGCATCAAGGCGGATGAGCCGCCGATTTCCTCGAAAATCCGAAGGCGCGACAGCGTTCCCTTGAGTTGATCACTCTGATTGAAATCGGAGATCGCGAGAGCGCGGCGCGGACCTTCGGCACTGGCCACGGAAGGACCGGCCACGGTGACGCTCCCGAAGCCCCGGAACTCGCGGCTGGCGGGATCGTAGCGGCCGCCCGCGTAGGTGTAAGTGGTTCGCGCGTGACCGCCGCGGCCATCATCCACGGTGATCGCGGCGAGCGTTATCACAGGTGAGGGCAGGAGAGGATTGAGCAGGG
>CBDUXZ010000076.1:0-7876 GCA_965371325.1 uncultured bacterium
GAGAGCTTGCGATCATGGTGGGAGGGCGGCGGGAGATCTTCGAGCGGCACCTCGACGTGCTCTCCGCGATGGGGAAGAAGATCGTTCACATGGGTCCGGTCGGTTCGGGTGAGCGGACAAAGCTCATCAACAACATCGTCTGTGCGGTGACCATGCAGGCGATCTGCGAGGGGCTTGTGATGGGCCGTCGCGCCGGGCTGAGCCCGGAGGCCGTGCTCGAAGCTCTGTCTGCGGGCGCCGCCGGGTGCAAGGGAATTGAGCTTTACGGTCCGATGCTGGTGTCGGACGGCCACGATGAGGCGCGCTTCTCGCTGAAGCTGATGCACAAGGATCTCGGCCTCGCCCTCGAGACGGCACAGCGTCTGAAGAGTCCGTTACCGGCGACGGCGGTGACCCGCGAGGTGATGAACGCGGCGCGGGGCCTCGGCCTCGATGAGCACAATTTCTCGGCCATCGTAAGGGTGATGGAGCAGAGCGCCGGGGTCACCGTGGGCGAAACAACCGCCGGCGACGCGCTGACGTGACCTGGATGCTTCTCCTAAAGCGCTTAAAATACAACAAGTTACGTCTGTAAAAAGGGGGGCAGTCCCCCTTATTCCGAGATTCGGTAAAATCATCAGGCACACCGGCCGGGAGTAATCTATGGGTGACAAGCCTTTCCATCGTCGCGGCATGCGCTTTCTGCTCGAAGTGCGAAACTGGGAGGCGTCGCAAATCGTCGCGCTCGAGTCCTACGCCTGCCCGCACCTCGACAAGAAGAGCCGGGCGCTTATCGACCTCGTCCTGAACACGGTCCGCCCGAGCGAGCAGAATCTCCGGCGCGCGCTGGACAAGGCCACCGCGGGCGGGGCCAAGCGCGACGAGATCATCGACGCCATCCTCGCGGCGCACCCGATCGCCGGCACGGAGAGTGTCACGCAGGCGACAGAATGGATGCTCGACTGGGAAGCCGAACGCAACGCCCAGAAGCCTCCGAAGCGGCCCGGGGAGCGTGAGGACGGGTTCTACCGTGCGGGAAAGGTTTCCGAACTTGTCGAAGGCAGGCCGAAAACGGTACGCTTGGGTGACCGGAGCGTCGTGATCCTGAAGATCGCGGATGGCGGCGTGAGCGCGCTCTCGAACATCTGCCCCCATTCGGGCGGGCCGCTTGGTCAGGGACGGCTCGAAGGGAATATCCTCACCTGTCCATGGCACGATTGGCGGTTCGAGATCACGAGCGGAGAGTGCATCAACCGCCCCGGAAAGCATGCTCAGATCTTCCCATCGAAGATTGAAGGCGATGAGGTCTGGGTGAAGATCAAGTAGGGGGAGCAGCGGTGACGATCGATTTGCGTCAGATCCAAACAGTTTTCTTCGATGCCGCGGGAACGCTTTTCCACGTGCGCGGCAGCCTCGGGAAAATCTACTCGGATATGATGGCCCGTCACGGGGCACGCATGGCGAGCGAAACCGTGGAAATCCGCTTCAAGCAGGCCTTCGCGACGGCGCCCCCGCTCACATTTCCCGGAGCGGCTTCCGAAGACATACCGCGGCTCGAGCGCGCCTGGTGGCGCACACTCGTCGCGCAAGTCATGCATCCGGCGGAGCCCTTCGAGAAGTTTGAGGAGTGTTTCAACGATCTCTTCGAGCTGTTTCAGACCGAGCGCGGTTGGGAGCTCGACCCGGGAGCGAAGCCCCTGCTCGATTACCTGGCCTCCGGTGGCCGCACGATGGGAATCGTCTCGAACTTCGATTCACGCCTGCGAAGCATTTTGCACAATCTGGGGATCGCCCACTATTTCAAGAGCGTGACCGTTGCGACGGAAGCGGGTATCGCCAAACCCAACCCGGAGATTTTCCGACTGGCGATGCGCCGGCACGGGCTCGCTACGGGTGAGGCGATCTATGTGGGGGACAGCATGAAAAGGGATGTCGAAGCATCACGGGCAGCGGGGCTGATCCCCGTTCTGATTCTTCGCGAGCGGGAAGTTGCGGGCTGGAAGATCGGGCCGCTGCGCAAGAGGGTGGAACCGCCCACCGACCCGAATCTTGTCCACTTTCGATCTCTTTCCGACTTGCTGACCTGGCTAGAGAGCGCATGAGCTCTCCTTCAGGAGGAGTTGACCGTGACGGACTTCACGCGGCTCAGGTTGCCGGCCTGGGAAGGCATCCCGGGTCTCGTGCATGCCTTTCTGGGCCGGCTCGATCATCTTGATTCGGATCCGCCCGACTGCGCGCGCGACCCCATCTGTCACGTGAAGAAGGCCTTCGCTCTGGGAGGCAGGACCATCACAATCCTGAAGCAGGTACACGGCGACAGGATTGTCGATGTGGGAGATCCGGCGCCCAAGTTCAAGGGCGAAGGCGACGCGCTTGCCACCGACAGCCCCGGCGTCTTCATCGGAATCAACACCGCCGACTGCGTTCCCATCCTTTTCGTCGATCCGAAACAGCGCGTCTGCGCGGCCGTTCACGCCGGCTGGCGCGGCACGCGCGCGGGAATCGCGGAGAAGACGGTTTCGCATCTTCGGCTGCGCTACGGCTGCGACCCTTCCAATCTCCGCGCCGCCCTCGGCCCGGCCATCGGCCGTTGCTGTTTCGAGGTTGGTCCCGAGGTGCTCGAGGCCTTCGAACAGAAGATGGGCAAGAGGATCGAGAATTACGTGGATCGGCGCGGAGAGAAGGGACTGATGGATCTGCGCGGGCTCAACCGGCACGCCCTCGCGGAGGCCGGTCTTGATGCCGATCAGATCGAGACCGTCGGTCCCTGCACGTACTGCGAACCCGAAAACTTCCACTCCTACCGGCAGGAGGGCGGAGCAGAGGGGCGCCAGCTGAGCTTTGCGGGTTTCCTTCCATGAGACGGTTCTAACGGGCTTTCCAGAGACCGTTCGCGGCGGAAATCGCCTCTTTTCCTTCCAGTCTTTTCAGATGTTTTTCGATCATGATTCGCTCGATCATCCGGTACATCTCCGCGGGCTCGGGGTAGCGCCGGTAGACGAGGTGCGCGTCCACGATCTCGTCGAGGGTGTGCGGCCGGTCGGCGACCAACTTCAAAATGGCGTCGTCGCGCTCGTGAATTTTCGATTCGTAACGGTCGAGCGCCTCCATCATGTCACTCCCCTCGAACACCCCCTTTCCGTGGGATGTAATGAGGGTTCTCGGCTTCATATCGCGCACTTTCCGGATCGAAGCGACGAACTGATCAATCGATGAGAAATAATCGCCGTAGAATGGCCCGAAGCTTGTGAGGTCGATGTCGGCGATAAAAAAGGAATCTTCATCCTCGAACCAGATGCCCGCGTGGCCCGGCGTGTGGCCCGGAAGATACACGAGGCGCATGCGCACCCCGTCGATCTCCAGCACCTCGCCGTCCTGCACCTCCCGGTGCACGGGGCTCTCCCGGTAGCCCCAGACCTCCGTCATCAGCCGCCGCCAGCTCTCTTCCATCGGCGTGCCCGCGACGCCGTTCGCCTCAGCAAACGCGGTTAGGGATCGGATGTAAGGCGCATCCTCGGCGGGCGCGGCCACCTGCGCGTTCGCGAAGTGGTGATTTCCGCCCTCGTGATCTTCATGGCAGTGTGAGTTGATCACCCAGGCGATTTTCGCCCCGTCAAGCTCGTAACGGGACGGATCGAAAGTCATTCCGGGATCGATGACGACGGGCTCGCGCCCGTGTACGTAAAGCGTGTGGGAATAGGGGTAGCGCCCGCCGTCGGGGCCCGGGAGGACCTCGACGCGGCCGAAGCGGACGCGCTCCGAGAGGCCGCGCGTCTTCACGATTCTTCATCTTCGCGGAGCCGGGTGAGCACCGAGTAGTCCTCGAGCGTCGTGGTGTCGCCCACGGTGCTGCTTCCCGATGCGATCTCGCGCAGAAGACGCCGCATGATCTTTCCGGAACGGGTTTTTGGAAGGGAGTCGGTGAAGCGAATTTCGTCGGGCTTGGCGATGGGACCAATTTCCTTCGCAACGTGGTTGCGGAGCACTTCCTTCAACCGGGGGGACGGCTTGCTCCCGCCTTCGAGTGTCACAAAAGCCGAAATGGCCGTTCCCTTCATGTCGTCCGGCTTTCCAACCACGGCGGCCTCGGTCACGCTCGGGTGGCTGACCAGTGCGCTTTCGACCTCCATCGTGGAGAGCCTGTGGCCGGCGACGTTCATAACGTCGTCGATGCGCCCCATGACCCAGAAGTAACCATCCTTGTCGCGACGCGCCCCGTCGCCGGCGAAATAGAAGCCTGGGATATCGCTCCAGTACTGCTTCTTGTAACGGGCGTCGTCGCCGTAAATTGTGCGAAGCATTCCCGGCCAGGGACGCCTTAGCACGAGATATCCGCCCGCGTTCGGGGGAACGGATTTTCCGTCCTTCGAAACAACGTCGACATCGATACCGGGGAAGGGGAGGGTGCAGGAGCCGGGCTTCGTCGGCACGGCGCCGGGCAGCGGTGTGATCAGAATGCCGCCGGTTTCCGTCTGCCACCAGGTATCCACGATGGGGCATCGCTTCCCGCCGATGACGCGGTGGTACCACATCCACGCCTCGGGGTTGATCGGCTCACCCACCGTCCCGAGGAGCCGGAGACTCGACAGATCGTGTTTGTTGGGCCATTCGTCGCCCCACTTCACGAAGGCGCGGATCGCCGTCGGGGCCGTGTAGAAAATAGTCACGCGGTGGTGCTCAAGGATCTCCCAGAGGCGATCATTCTCGGGGAAGTTCGGCGCCCCCTCGTACATGACGCTCGTCGCGCCGTTGGCGAGAAGTCCATAGATGACGTAGCTGTGCCCGGTCACCCAGCCAATGTCGGCGGTGCACCAGAAGGTGTCTTCGTCCTTGAGATCGAATATGAGGCGCGCGGTGTGCGTGACGTGTGTGAGGTAGCCGCCGGTCGTGTGAAGCACGCCCTTGGGCTTCCCCGTGCTGCCGCTCGTGTAGAGGATGAAGAGCGGGTGCTCGCTGTCGAGCTTCGCGGGTTCGCACTTCGCGGAGGCGTTTTCCATGAGATCATGCCACCAGAAGTCTCGTCCCCTCCGCATGGCCGTTTTCTCGCCGATTCTTTTCACGACGATAGCGCGCTGAATGGTGGGTGTTCCCTGGAGCGCCTCGTCCGCCATTGTCTTGAGCGGTACCACGCAGCCGCGCCTCCATCCGCCGTCGGCCGTGATCAGGACCTTTGCCTCGGCATCGTTGATGCGATCGCGGAGCGCGTCGGCGGAGAAGCCGCCGAACACCACGTTGTGGACGGCGCCGATGCGCGCGCAGGCGAGCATGGCGATGGCAAGCTCCGGAATCATCGGCATGTAGATGGCCACCCGGTCGCCCTTCCTGACTCCGCTCGTCTTGAGTACGTTTGCGAACTTGCAGACCTCGCGGTGAAGATCGGCATAGGTGAGCGTGCGCCGGTCACCGGGCTCGCCTTCCCAGATGATTGCCGCCTTGTTGCGGCGCCACGTCGTGAGGTGCCGGTCAATACAGTTGTGCGAAACGTTGATGCGACCCCCCACAAACCACTTCGCGAAGGGGGGCTTCCATTGCAGCACCTTCTTCCAGGGCCTGAACCAGTCGAGCTCCTTCGCCGCCTTCGCCCAATAGGCCTGTGGATTGCGCTGCGCCGCCTTCGCGATTCGCTTGTGCTCGGCGAGGCTCTTCACATGGGAGCGCTTCGAGAAATCCGGGGGCGGCTTGAATAGACGCGTTTCCTTCAGAGAAGACTCGATCTCGGACTTGGTCGAAGCGGGTTTCCTGGCCATGGTTTCTCCGAAACTGGATTTTTGAGGTCTGCCCCCGAAAGTTCAGGCGTGGGATCGGATGAAGTGGGTGATGTGATGGGCGGCGGTGTCTGGCGCCTCGATCCAGAACATGTGGCCGATGCCAGGAAGCAGCGTGAGCTGGGCCTGCGCGATCTTGCCCGCCAGCTCGACGGAGTTCTCTGGCGGGATGAGTTCGTCCTTGTCGCCGGCGATGATGAACGTGGGAACCTTTATCGCCCCGAGCCGCTCCACCGTGTCATGATCACTCACCGCCGACATCTGCCCCGCGAAGCCGTCCTTCTTCATGCGGTTCTCGAGGCCATACTGAATAAGATGCTCCACGACCTCGGGGCGCTTCTTCATGAACGCCGGTGTCAGGTTCACGCTCAGGATGTCCTGCATCGCCCGTTCGGCCCCTTTTCCGGCCAGAATGAATGCGCGTTCGATCACCTCCGGCGGCGGCATGATCTGCCCCGTCCCGCCGAAATGCGTGCACCCGAGCACGAGTGAGCGAACCCGATCCGGGTGGGAGAGGGCCAGCTCCTGCGCAATCATTCCGCCCATGCTCACCCCAAAGATGTGCGCGCGCTCGATCGAAAGGGCGTCGAGTAGTCCCGCGGCGTCGTCGGCCAACTGCTTCATGGTGTAAGGGGGGGGCGGCGCCGTCGTCTTTCCGACACCGCGGTTATCGAAGGCGATGGTCATGAAATCGAGTTTGAGCTTCTTGTCGAAGCCCAGCCAGTGATACTTCGACCCCGTGATCCCCATGATCATGAGGAGGGGATCACCCGCTCCCTCCATCTCGCAGGCGATGTCGATGTCGTTTACCTGGATGCTCGGCACGGTGTTGTCTCCCGCAACGAAGGGGTCGGGTGACGAGGGCAATTTATACCATGAAAGCTTGTCCGTGTGAAAAAAGGGGACGCTCCCCTTTATCAAAACCTTGTCGAGCAACGCGGCGGCTTGGCGATAAAGGGGAGCGTCCCCTCTTTTTCACGGACTAAATCAGCAGGAAGAGATAGACGGCGTAGCCCAGCAAGAGGAGGATCCCCTCGCTCCGCACGATGCGCGATCCGCGATACATCATCGGCAGAACGGCGAGCGAGAATCCCATCATCCACCACATGTCGCTGGCGATGAGATCGGGGGCAACCGTCGTCGGCTTAACGAGGCTGACCAGACCGACCGTTCCCAATATGTTGAAAATGTTTGAGCCCATGACATTGGCAACGGCGATCTCAGTCTGCTTGCGCAGGACGGCCACAATCGATGTCGCGAGCTCTGGCAGGCCGGTGCCCGCCGCAACGATGGTGAGCCCCACCACCCGTTCGCTCATCCCCATCAGGGTGGCGAGATCGACCGCCGCGATCACAAGAAACCGCGCGCCCAGGGTGAGACCGGCGATCCCCGTGAGCACCAGCCCGGTATTAAGCGCAGCGCTCCTCCATTTCCGCACGGGCGCGGTGAGTGCCTCGGCCCCGGCCTTCAGATGAACCGCCTCCTGCCCTTTCACCTCCTTGCGTGCGAGGCGAATGCTGTAGATGGTAAAGAGGATCAAGGAGGTCACGAAGAAGACCCCCTCGAGTCGATCAACCATGCCGTCGCGGCAAACGATGAGCGCCGCAAAGCTCGAGGCGAACATGAAGGGCCACTCCAGCTTCACCGCGTTCCCGTGCACCCGGAGCGGCACGAAGAGCGAGGCCAATCCCAGAATGATCGCGAGGTTGAAAATGTTGGAGCCGATCACGTTTCCCATGGCGATATCGGGGCGGTCGGAAAGACGCGCGAAGGCCGTAACGGCCAGCTCGGGGAGCGAAGTACCCATGGCGACGATGGTGAGGCCGATGACGGCAGGCGTTACCCTGGCGATCTGCGCGATGGCGGCGGCGCCCCGGACAAGAAACTCGCCCCCTATCGCCAGAAGGAGAAGGCCCACGGCAAGCAGGATGAAGATGGTCATTCGTAGGGGCTCCGGGCCGTTGTTTCGCTGGCGGCGCCGATCATTGCATGACCAGGGGGAGCTTTTTTTCCAACGCCAGATCGCAGAGCGCCGCGATCTTCTCTAGGAGCGGTTCCACCTGCGTGTCGACGAAGCAGTGGTGCAGCGCCCTGAAGCGGCTGCGCACGCGGTTTGCATACTCGGGAACGAT
>CBDUXZ010000077.1:0-7862 GCA_965371325.1 uncultured bacterium
GGTGAGTTCCCGGTCGATGAGCGTGAGGGTCCCCGCAATCTTCCGGCGCGCCTCCTCGTCGCTGTCGTGCTCCGTCACCCCGAAAAAGCCCCGCAGTAGTTCGAACACGGGGAGCAGCGGGATCGATTTTCCGTGGGCCACGCAGTGAACTTCGCGGACACGTATCCCCTGTGCCTTGCACTTCTCCAGGAATTCGTAACAGAGCCGGCTCTTCCCGGTGCCTGCATCCGCCACCACGCCGACCACCTGCGCACTCCCCTCCATGACGTGCGCGAGCGCCCGGTCGAGGGTCTCCATCTCGTCCCTACGGCCAACGAAGCGGGTGAGCCCACGCGCCTTCGAGACGTCGAGGCGTGTGCGCATCGTGCCCAAACCCTCCAGGTCGAACACGTGAAGCCCCTTGCTCGCACCCTTCAGCTCGAACTCCCCGAGGTCTCGGAACTTGAAAAATCCGGAGACGAGGCCCGCGGTGTTCTCCGATACATAGGCTTTGCCGGGATCGGCGAGTTGCTCGAGCCGCGCGGCGAGCCCCACCGTGTGGCCCTGGGCCGTGTAGTCCATGCGGAGATCGTCGCCAATTTTCCCGACGATCACCTCGCCCGAGTTCAAGCCCATGCGGACGGCGAAGTTGAGTCCCTTGGTTCGCTTCAGCTCTTCGGCGTAGCTTCTGAGTTCATCCTGCAGGTGCAGCGCCGCGTAGCAGGCCCGGTGCGCATGATCCTCGTGTGTGATGGGGGCGCCGAAGAGCGCCATGATTCCGTCGCCCGTGTACTGGTTGACGGTTCCCTCGAAGCGGTGCACGCCGTCGGAGAGAATCTCGAAGAAGCGATTAAGGATGCGATGCCATTCTTCCGGATCAACCTGCTCCGCGAGATCCATGGATCCCTTCACGTCGGCGAAGAGCACGGTGACCTGCTTGCGCTCGCCTTCGAGTGCGCTCTTGGAAGTGAGAATTCTCTCGGCGAGGTGTTTGGGGGTGTAATCGCGCGGCGCGCGTTCCTGGGCGGGCGAGGCTCCTGTCCGGGAGGGCGAAGCTCCCGCTGAGCCGTATTCTCGCCCCGAAGTCGGCTCGCCCTCCCGGCGAGCCCCCGCCAGCGAAGCGCCGCATCCGCCGCAGAAATTTTGATCGGGCTTGTTGCCTCGCCCGCAGGACGAGCATAGGCGCGTGATCTCGGCGCCGCATCCGCCGCAGAAGGAATTCTCAGGCGGATTTGTGCGCCTGCAGGAGGGACAATCCAATTCGGCACCCCGGGGCTGAGGGAAAAATCCGGGACCCATCATACAGGCCTTCGGGGAGTTTTTGCGAGGCCCCCGGAGGAGGGCACAGCGGAGGCCCTGGGCCGGGCCGGATCGGGGAAAGAAGGGGGACTGTCCCACTTACTGCGCAACCGCACTTCTGTCCGGCGTATCCGGAGGATGCGCTGAACCGGCAGGAGCGGGACGATCTGTGGGCTTACGTGACGAGTTTGGCCAAATAGGCCTTCTCTGATTCGAAGAAGGCGAGGGCGAAGGCCGTGAGGGCGGCGTAGAACGGGTGAGGGGTTTCCTCTTTGAGTTTCGCCGCCATGCGGGGGAACCAGGCGAGAACCTGGCGATCAAGAAAGTCGCGCTGCGCCCGGATGTAGTCTTCCCCTCCCTCTCCGTCTTTCTGCGCCTCCACCTGGCGGAACGTCAGGTAGTGCAGGAACTCGAGCGCCACGCAGAGATGATCGGGAAGATCCGGCTTGGGATCGGGCAGGCCGAGACCGAAGTGCTCGTAGAACCGCAGACACTCCTCCATCGCGCGAAGGCGATCGCCGGTCCAGTTGCCGGTGTAGAGCGAGCAGGGCGGTCCTCCCCCGCCGCCGACGTCGAAGAGGCGGACGTAGTCGACTTCGAGGGCGTCATCATCTTCGCCGCGATCAGAGAGACCCGAAGCGCTCCGTTCCCCCTCGAAGGTGTAGGGTAGCCCCGCCACCGCCTGATCCAGCGCGCCGCGAAGATCTCCGTCCGCGATAGCCCGGGCGAACTCATCCGAGGGAAACGCGAAGGCCGTGGCAAGGAGCCTGTAGAGATCGCTTCGCCGCGCCGTCTGGGTTTCGAAACCCTCTTCGAGATCCGAAATGTCGGCGACGCCTGCCGATACATTCTGTTCCACGGGCTTCTCCTTCGTTTTTTTTCCACGTTTCAAAGCAATTGCCCCCGAGCCTGACTATTTATTCAAGGCTCTCTACACAGGCTTCACTTCCACCGTCGTGCCACGCGGATGGAACCCCGGCGCCGAGTAGTACATCCTGTAATGAAGCTGGCCGTAATCGCCCACAAGATGCGAGGGCTTCCAGGGCGAGGCAATTGGTTCGTGCGGCCCCTTCCACCCGGGGAACTGGTAGGGCTCCCAGGCATGATAGATGAATACCTGTCCCGGCTGCATCGACGGTGTAATTTTTACCCGAACCTCGAAAGCGCCCACGTCGTTTGCGACACGGACGCGGTCGTGATCGCTTACGCCGCGCCGCTTCGCGTCGCCCGGATTCATATACAGGAGGGGCTCGCCCCGCTGGAGACGCAGCATGTGTCGTTGATCCCGCCACATGCTGTGAACGCTCCAGCGCGTATGGCCGCCGCTGAGGGTGAGATCATAGTCGCCGCCCATCGTGGGGGGAGATTTGGCGGTTGGAAGCGCCTCTCCCGCGCGTACGTACCAGGGATGATCGAGATAGAACTGCTGGCGCCCGGTCAGCGTCGGCCAGGGCTCCTTTTCCACCACGAACCACTGCGATGGCGTTACCGGCTCTCTCCCGGCTACGTCGGAGCAGATGGCGTTGACCGGCGCGTAGGGGCCCGCTGTCTTGATTGGGACGGCGCGCCGCCGCCGCGCCTCCTCCCAGGTGAGCCCCTTCGTCACGTCGGAGCGCGACAGAATGTAGTTCATGCCCGATTCGGGATCACCCTCCTTGAAGCGCCCGTGATCGCTCCACTTGTCATAGATCGTGCCGAGCTCGCAGGGATCACCCTGCGGCGCTTCGATCGGCCCGACACCTTTGGCCCGCGCGCGCTTCTGAATGCGCTCAGCCAGGGAAGCGCAGATGTCCCACTCGTCCCGCGACTCGTGAAGAGGTTTCACCGCCTGCTCGCCGAAGACGACATAGGGGAGGTAGCTCATCGTGTATTTGATACCCATTTTTTCGTAGTAGCCGGGAGCGGGAAGGATAAGATCCGATTGCATCGTCGTGGTCGACATTCGGAAATTGACCGAAACAATGAGATCCAGCTTCGGCCAGAGATTTTCGCGGACGACCTGGGGCGCCGGCCAGCGGCGGAGCGGATTGGGTCCCGTGAAGATGAGCACCTTGGGATCCTTCCCGGGTGCCGGAAAGACGGGCATCCACTTCTTCTCGATTGCCTCAGTGACGGCCTTGTCCATGGAGATGCCCTGGCTCGCATCGCCGAGCTCGGGTTTCCCCGCGACACTCCCCAGCCCGGCGTGCACGTAGAGCCAGAGGGTTGACGGCGTGAGCATCCGCCGGTGCGTTTCTTCCGTGTAGAAATCCTCCGCGACCCGCACCCGCGGGCGCCCGGTAATCGCAATGTAGAGTTTCGACAGGAGTCCCTGCTCCTCTCCGGCCGAGAATTCCTCGAATCCCGCGAGGGACCACCAGGCGGCTGTTCGGAGTCCGCCTCCCGGCTTCCCCTGGTTTCCTGTGAGCGCCATGAGGAGAATCATGCCGCGCATCGCCAGATCGCTGTGGTAGTGCTTGCAGGCCCCCCAGGATGCGATGATCATCGATGATCCCGCGCGGGCAATGCCGCGCGCCATCTCGCGTACGACCGACGGAGAAACCCCTGTTTTGGCGGCCACGCGCTCGGGCGTGTGTTCCTTCAACTCCTTGCGAAGAAGATCGAAGACCGTCACGGCAGTTGCCGTCCCGCCGTCGGCGAGTTGCACGGTCCGGCGGCCGGTGAGTGCGGGCCGGAGTTTCCCGAGCGCAAGCTTCCCCCGGGGACGCCCCTTTGTTCCGGGCGCCTCGGTTATCTTGCCGGCCGCCTCGTCGAAGAAGTAGAAACGATCCTTCGCCCCACGCCGTTTAAGATCCGTCTGGCGAAGGAACTGCCCGGTGTCTTCGCGGACAAGGAACGGGAGATCGGTCTGCTCGCGAATGTACGCTTCATCGAAGAGCCCCTCTTCCACGATCACGCCGGCGCAGGCCATCGCGAGGGCCGCATCCTCGCCGGGGGATATCGGCACCCAGAGGTCCGCATGGATCGCGCTGGGGCTGTAGTCGGGGGCGACGATGATGAG
The DNA here is from genome assembly GCA_965371325.1 of uncultured bacterium. GTDB lineage: Bacteria > JAUYMQ01 > JAUYMQ01 > JAUYMQ01 > JAUYMQ01 > CBDUXZ01. The sequence goes on from CBDUXZ010000077.1 coordinate 4,280, forward strand.
CTTGGCGCCGCGGTAGCGCGCCTCGTGGAGAAAGTGGGCCTCGGGGATGCGCGTGACAACCGGATTTCCGGCCCAAATGACGATGTAGTCAGAGCGGAACCAGTCGTCGCTCGTCCCCTCGACGTTGAACATTCCCCAGGTCTGGACCGCCCCCATCGGCATGTCGCCCACGCCGGCCCAGGAGTCGAGCATCGTCGAGCGCAGCAGCGAGAAGAGCCGAAGCTCCGCGCCGGTTCCCGGACCGAAATCGACGTTTGTCGTTCCGTGATCGAATACGATCGATTCGGGGCCGTGCTCGGCTGCGTTTTGGACGATTGCGCCGGCGACCTTGTCCAGCGCTTCATCCCAGGATATGCGCTTCCAGCGGCCCGATCCGCGCTCGCCCACCCTGATCAACGGATACTTGATCCGGGTAGGGGCATACATGAGCTCGCTGAAGCACGCGCCCTTGTTGCAACCGCGCGGGTTGAAATCCGGTACGTCAGGCGACGACTGTCCGTAGATGGCCGCCTGTTCCTCGCGCAGAACCACATCGTCCTTTACGTAGAGATCGAATGCGCATGCGGAAATGCAGTTGACGCGGAGATGGGTGCCGGCGGCAACGCGGTCCCACTGCCATTGCTTCCGGTAGAGATCCCCGGCGCCGCTGTATGTGGGTGCTTTGTGGGGAGCCGCATCCGTGCCGCCCGTGGCCGCCGCGTCACGAATGTTCAACCGCCAGAGGGCCAGCGACAACGTTGTGGCGCCGGCTGTAAGGAGAAACGCCCGGCGTGACAGGGTCGGCAGGTTCATCAGAATACCCCGCGGAGGATCTTCAGTCTTACGTCCAGACGATCTTCGCCGGGTCGCGATCGAAGGGCTTGAACATGTCGGTCCACTTGTAGGCGATGAGCAGATCCATCAGCTCGGACTTCCCGCCGGAGCGTGTCTTCTCCATTTCCGCCTTGAGCGTGGCCAGGGCCGTGTCGACGTCCGTGCCGAAGAGGCTCCGGAGGTATTCCATCGGAATGCGCGGCTTGTTCTCGTCGATATTTCCCTGCGCATCGAAGCTGGGCGGTGCCAGTGGTGGCACATAATAAATGTTGGGCTCCGTCCCGTACTCCGGATGAAGGGGGATTGCCACCTTCCACTTCTTCACCAGCTTGTGGATCGGCCCGGCCGGGTCATCGAGATAGCCGACGAAGCGCACGCGGCCGGGGCACTGCCGCGCGCAGGCCGGCGCCACGCCGTTCTCGATGCGGGGGAAACAGAAGATGCACTTCTGCGCCACCTTTTTCGACTCGTTGAAATAGATCTTCTTGTAAGGGCAGGCTTCCATGCAGAAGCGGTATCCGCGGCAGCGCTCCTCATCGATCAGCACGACCCCGTCGTCTTCGCGCTTGTAGATGGCTTTGCGCGGGCACGCCTCGAGACATGCGGGGTGTGTGCAGTGGTTGCAGATTCTGGGCAGGTAGAAGAAGTAGCTGTTCGGATACTCCCCCGCGCCCTGATCCTCGTCCCAGTTCGGTCCCCAGTCGGGCTCATCGCCCACGACTTTGAGGTGGACCGAATTCCCCTTCCCCTTGTAGAAGACCTCGTCGTAGTTGAACTCCCAGGCCTCGCCGAATTCGCGGCGGCTGGGAAGCTTCCCGGACCGCGCCTTGCCGTTGCTGAACCCTCCTCCCATCTTCTCCCAGTCGCGTGGCGTTCCCCGGCCGGGCTGCGTGTTCACCGTGTTCCACCACATGTAGTCCATGCCTTCTTCGCGGGTCCAGAGCCGTTTGCAGGCAATGGTGCAGGTGTGGCACCCGAGGCACGTGTTGAGATCCATGACCATTGCCAGCTGACGCTTCGGTTTCGTGACACTCATCGTTACACCCCTTTTTTACTCAGCCTTCCAGCTTCAAGGACTTCCAGGCCTGGGAGTAGGCCTTGATGCCCGCCCGCTCACCGTTTGATCCATTCCACACGGCAACGCCGTACTTGACCGGCTCACCGGACGCGAACTGCGTTCCGCCCCCCGCGGCCTCCGGCACACTCAGTGCACGCGAGAAGACAACCGCCCATCGCCCCTCTTTCCAGATTCCATTGCAACGCACGGTGCTCGCCGCGGTCGTGAACGAGGTGCCGATGCCGGTGGCGATCATGTTCAGGGCGCTTTCGCTCCCCAGATTGGCTCGCCAGAACCATGCGTTTACCGGTTGATCCTTGCTCCCCATGGTGATGAGGGGCGCATCACCGTTAACCGGGAAGGCCAGCGCAGCCCCATCCGCGAAGGCTTCGTTCCCCTTCGGCTCGCCGTCTTCGGTTGCGTCGGACCAGGAGACGCGGATGAAGATTGCTTTCCCGTCGTTGAGGGCGCGGACGTCGACGCTGCCCGTCTGTCCGTAACTCTTCCCCTCCCAGCGGGTCTGGATGTAGGGGCTCGGCTGAAGCCCCAGCGGCGTTGGCCCGAGGGCAATCTTCTCGGAGCCAGCTCCCTCCCAAGCGGAGGCCGTGGGGTCTCCCAGATCGGACGCGTTGGATTTTTTTGCAATCAGCATGTCTCACCTCCTGCTGTCTCTCGAATGATGGCGGGCGCCTTCCTTTCGCGAACCCTCGGCACACCCAGCCCGAGCGCCGCGCGCGCCTTTACCAGGATGAGGTGCCTGATCCAGAAGAGGTGGGCGACAAGAATGGCGAGGGCGGTATACGTGAGCACCTGGTGCAGCCAGAGCGAGGCGTCCACCAGGCCCGGCATCCCCAGCGGCGTCCACCAGAGGATTGCGCCCGTCCCGGTGAAGCCTACGCCTCCGGCGATCGCCGCCCAGAGATTCCCCCGCCGCAAATTTTTCCCCTTGGGACGCGACGCGCGTTTCCAGGCGTCGCGCCAGAGCGTCGATCCCACCCAGACCAGCGCGAGGGCGGGAACAACGGCGAAGGCCACGCCGCCCCAGCGGTGGAGATCCTGCAGGAGCATGCCGTAGCCCCCGAGGATCGCGCCCCGCCAATCGGGGAACTGGAACAGCAGACCCGTGGCGAGCAGCAGGAGAAAAAGAACGGCATTGAGGGCATGCAGCGATCTGCGTGCCGGCCGTGAATGATTGGCGCGCGATTTCATACCTTTTTCATTTCCACCCGCGTTGCGCGGTCGGCCTGCGTCGGCTGCCAGTTCCACCGCCAGAAGTTCAGGTGACCATAGCCGCCCGCCAGGTGCAGGTATTTGATCATCCCGGGGATGGCGATGTCATAGGACTTCCCTCCCGGGAACTGGTAGGGCTCGTAAGCGTGGTAGATGATCACCTGTCCGGGCCTGGCCGCGGGCGCGATCGCGATATCCACCATGAAAGAGTCGAAGTCGTTCCACACCCGAACGCGATCGTTGTCCTTGAGACCACGCGCCTCGGCGTCCTTCGGGTTCACGAAGAGAGTCGGCTTTCCGCGGTGGGCGCGAAGGAGGATCTTGTTCGTGATCCAGATGGAATGGATGCTCCAGCGCTGGTGCCCGCTGAGCATCTGAAGCGGGTAGTTTCCGCCCATAGCCGGATTGTCCTTATGGACAGGCAGGGCCTCTTCCGCCTCGATGAACCAGGGATGGTCGATATAGAACTGGGCGCGGCGAGAG
>CBDUXZ010000078.1:0-7823 GCA_965371325.1 uncultured bacterium
CTTTCATCAGACAACTTCACAGAGAGTTATCGGGTGTCGCGATTCCACCATCTCCCCGGAACCGTCGTGCCGGCGCTCGTCATGGTTCTCGCGCTTGCTTCTCCGGCACTCGGGCAGACAGAGGATCGAGAGAGCGCGCGGTTGGCCGCCGATGCTGAGGCGTTCTGGATTCGCCGGGACGAGCCGGCAAGCATGCGAAATGCGCTCGACGTCTATGAACGGATTGCCGCGCTGAGTCCGGACGAAGCACAATCGCACAGCGATCTGGCCCGGGCCTTCTGGTGGTACGCACTGCTCCGTCCTTCCTCCAAAATGGCGGAGCGCCGCGAGCTCTACAGGCGCGGTGCGGGCGCGGCGCGCCGGGCCCAGATCCTGGCCCCCGATGAGCCCGGAGGTTATTACTGGGAAGCCGCGAACCTCGTCCAGGCCGCGACCGTTGAGGGGGGTTTCGTGGCGCCGGATGACGTGCTCCGGATAAGGAAGCTCATCAGGAAGGTCGGGGCGCTGAATACCTGGTATCAGCACGGTTCAATCCGTTACGTCGAGGCCACCCTGATCATCCGGCTTCCGACGATCGAGAGGTGGCTGTTCTGGCGCAGGCTGAGCTCGGCGGTCGACCTTTCGGCAGCGGCACTGGGGTTCGAGAACAATTGTTTTTACGGTCATTGGGTGCTTGCCCGCGCCCTCGTGGCGAACGGGCGGAGAAGCGCCGCACTGGCCCAGCTCCGCTTCATTCTGAAGGGAAACCCCGAGGCGTTTCTGCCCGACGCCCCCGAGAACCGCGTCGTGCGGAAGTGGGCTCTGACGTTTCTGGAAGAACTAGGGGTTTCCGATTGAAACGCCTGGAGTATCGTCTCGCGCTCTAATAGGAGGAGCCAACCTGATGGGTCGTGGAGGGTTGAAAACAAGGTCGAACGGCCGGCCCGCGGCAGTGACGATTCTGGCGCTTCTTTTCGTGTTCCTCGGGCTTGTTCAAACCGGAATGGCGATTCAGAATTTCACCTGGGACGAGTACAAGCCTGGAAAGCCGATGGATCCGGATCTTGTCCCATGGTCAATCGGACTCCTCTGCCTGGGGGGCGCGTTCTTCTCGACGGCCTTCGGCCTCCTTCGAATGCGCGCGTGGGGTCGCCGGGGCGCGCTACTCCTCGGGATCTTCTTTCTCGGAACGACACTCTATGGACTCGCGGAAGACTCTTTCCTCCTCGGCGTGCTGATCACTCCGGGCGCCTTCATGGCCCTTGGCATCGTCTATCTCCTGCGCCCTCGCATTGCGCGCCAATTCGCTGATTGAAGACCCCCATACCCGGCGCAGCGCCCACTCCGTTCGAAGGCCCGAGTGGTCCTCCCCGTCGACGGCATGGTAGCCTTGGTCCGTGAAAAGGAAGCCCTCCATCACGCCGCGCGAACTCGCCCCCGTTCTACGGCGGTTGCGCAGTCACGCGCAAGCGCACAGGCTCCCCTCCCTCTCACGTGTCGCCAAGAAGAACCGCGACCCGTTTTTGATCCTCACTGGGTGTATACTCTCGCTTCGCACGAAGGATGAGACCACCCTCCCCGCCGCCGAGCGTCTCTTCGATCTGGCCGACACACCTGGAAAACTCGCAATACTTCCGACCGGCAAGATCGAACGGGCGATCTATCCCGTGGGCTTCTACAGGACCAAGGCGCGAACGCTCCGATCGCTGGCGGCGCATCTTCTGGAGCACCATGGGGGTAAAACGCCCGGCACGATGGAGGATCTACTTGCGATAAAGGGTGTGGGGAGGAAGACCGCGAACCTCGTGCTGACGCTGGGGTTCGGGAAGCCGGGTATCTGTGTCGACACGCATGTTCATCGAATCTCGAACCGCTGGGGAATGCTTAAAACAAAAACACCGGACCAGACGGAGATGGTCCTGCGGGAAAAGCTGCCGAAGCGCTACTGGATCGAATACAACGAGCTGCTTGTGACCTTCGGACAAACGCTTTGCCACCCGACGTCCCCCCATTGCAGCCGTTGTCCGGTCCAGTCACGGTGCCCGCGATTAGGGGTGCTGCGCTCGCGCTAAGGTGGAGTGAATTCATTTGACCCCATGCCTCTTCTCGGATAGAGTTGATTGAGACTGCCTGGTACGCGATGGCCGGTGGCAATTTCTACCCTAATGCTTGAGAACGGGATCCGTTCCTCGCTGCCGAGTGTCTTCCGCTTGTTCTTCGAGCAAGCTCGGAAGACCAGACACAGCCGATACGGAACCCACCTAGGATAACAGGGTTTAAATTGATCGGTTACGACGGCCGCGGTGGTCTCCCCAAAAAAAAGCGGCTCCTTAAGGAGCCGCTTTTCATTGTAGCTATGGGATGGAAGGCATCGTCCCGTTTGTTGATCGCCCTTATCCGCTTCGGCGCCGCGCCACCAGAGCAATCAGCCCTGCGCCGAGGAGCATCATCGTTCCAGGCTCGGGGATCTTGAACTCGCCTGATCCGAACCCCTTCGCCTTCTGATTGAAAAGGTCGATCCGTTTCGCCGGGACGTTACTGCTGACCAGCGTAAGGAAGAGCGCGCCCGCCGTAGGACTGCTGTTGGTCTCGTACTCGTCCACGAAGCGCGAGCCGGAGCCCGTGTTGAGGGTGGTGAAAAAGAGGTTGTCGAGCAGGAAGCCCATGTTGAGGGTCACGATTCCGTCCGTGAGATCAGAGCCCGGGTCGAAGGTGATGGGCGTGAGCAGCCCCGCGATGTAGACCACCTTCTTATTTCTGATCTCGATGTTCGTGTCCATGAAGGTGGCAGGGCTCCCTCCCCCACCTCCGGTCTGCGTGAGTTTCTTGTCCATGAACTTGATCTTCGCGCCGATGATCGGCTCCGTGCTCTTCTTGATCGAAATCGTCGAACCGTCGGTATACTGAACCATGGTAACGGTTGCTTTCCCGATGGAAAGAGTAGCGGGCTTGTTTCCCTTCGCAGGCTGGTACTTGAACTTCTTGATCTCGAGATAGAGTTTCGGATCGACGGTTATCGCCACAGCGATCCGGGGAATGAGTAATGACCCCACAAGCACAAGCACGGCTGTCAGTGCTAGTTTACTTCGCATGCTGATTGCCTCCCTAATCTTACGAAAACGTGGCATGCCTTTCGGCGCTCAAAACGAGAGACCCGGCGGGGCACGCGCGTAATCTCAATCCGTGCTTGTATTTATCGGCTGGTCCGGGAGGTCACTTGAGGCGAATGAGAAGTTTTTAGGTATAAATTTATGCAGGCCGAGGGCGGTCCATGGGCCCTCACGGGGGCCGCCAGGCGCCTCAGGAAGTCGCTTTTATCCCGGAATTGGGAAACGGTGAGGGGGGCGCATGACAAGCTTCGTCACCGCCCGGTTTTGTGAGGGGAATAGACCCGAAAAGGGGGTGATCAGGGCTCGGGGGGGGGGAGGCGCGTGTTTCACGAGCCAGTCCGTGATGACGGGGAAGACGTTCTTCTTGGCCGCATCAGAGATGACGATGTCGCCATGGCCATACTCGCGGTCGTCACCCGACTGCTTGCCAAATAGACGGTAGACTCTCTCCCGGGCGGGCGCCAATTCAGAGGCGGGCCGGACGCTGTCTGGCGGGGCGACATAATCGCACTCGGCGGCAATGACAAGAAGCGGGCAATGAAGGTTCGCCAGGCTGTTATAGGCGCGACGCCCATCGCGGCTCCGGTAAACACCCTCCTCCACCCAGTTGCCGAACTGCTCAAGCACGCCGGCCGGGGCGAACCCTTCGATGACGTTGACAAGAATTTCCATGCGCTCCTTCGTGCTTACGTTCCCTGGAACGAGCCCGAGGCGAAGCACCGCACGGCGGGAAAGTGTGATTAGCGGGAGGAGCGCGCGAACAAGATAGCCGAGTGGAACCCAGCGCAGCCGGAGGAGCGGCCGCAGCCCAAGCATGTGCCTGGCCTCATGCGCCATGACACCGAAGTCGACGGGGGAGGTCACCGTGACGGCGGATGCAATAGCGGGATCCTCCCGTGAGGAAAGGTGCGCGTACAGGAGCATCCCGCCCATGCTGTGCCCTACCCACTGGAGATGCTCGTAACCGGTCTCCTTGAGAACCGTGTCGATGGCCGCGGGGATGTCCTGATCCACATAGTCGTCGAAGGTGATCTGTCCCAGTCCCCTCTTCCCGTCGCTATTTCGCGACAGGCCGCTTCCCCGAAGTTCCACCAGCCAGGCGTCGAAGCCGGCGGATGCAAGGTAGCGGGCAAGCGATCGCCTCTCGTCGAGATCCAGGTTGGCGCGGTTGGCTATAAGACCGTGGCAGAGAAGGACGGGACCCCTGCCCGGTCCTTTTGTGCGGGGAAGATAGCGATAAAGGGAGATCAGCCAGCCGTCGCTGGTGACAGCTACGTGGCGCTCATCCGCCAAAGCAGGGATGCGGTGGCGGTAGGTCAGCCATGCGGCGCTTACCCCCCCGAGAGCGGCCAGCGCCACCATCATGCCCAGCAGACCCCAGAAAAGGTCCATCGCGGTCATTTACGAAACCTGCCTTTTAATCCGCCTGCGCTTCAAATCAGGCAGTTCTTGCCCGGACCTTCAGCGCAACGTCATGGGGTGACTCGGAAACGAGCGTTTTCAGGCTCGCCCTGAAATCTTTCTCAAACCGGAGCACCCTCCCCTCTTCATCAAGCAAAGCGTGTCCGGTCATCCCGGTCGAGATCAGATCCTTCGACTCTTTGTGCTCGATCGTGTAGCTCATCTTCAGGGAGGCGAGGCCTAGACGTGTCAGGCGTGTCTCGATGAGGAGCTTGTCGTCGTACCGTGCGGGCTTGTGGTAGCGAACAGCCGTCTCCGTCACGGCGAGATAAAGACCGCGGTCGATATAGTCGGTGAACGGGGCAAGAAACTGTCTGAAAAATTCGGCACGACCGATTTCAAAGTACTGGAGGTAATTCGCGTAATAGACGATGCGCATCGCGTCAGTCTCCGCGAAGATCACCCGCCGCTCGACGCGAGAAACCATCCCCTTATCCTTCCTCTGCGCCTTCCCGGGCGTCGACACGGGGCCTGTCCCGGCCATCCCTCGTTTCGGCTTTTGGAGCGGGAGCGATCTCTTCGGTCCGGGGGATGGACACGGCCAGCGCCCTGTTCTCGAGTGGCCGATCGAGAATAATGTTGAAGCGCGCCTCGTCCCCTGGAACAAAGGGGGAGGCGAAGAACTGGTAGAACCACATTTTGTGGGTGCCCCGGGGAATCTTGAGGAGGTCGAGGTCAAAAGCGAGGAGGGTCTCTCCCCTCTCGCGCTCGGGCTTTGACTCTTTTTCCTTATCGTCGACGTGATAAAAGACGTACTTCTGCTCCGCCTTGAGAAGGGAAGGCCCGTAAACCACCCGCGTGACCGTGCCGCGGTCCTCTCCGAAAAGCGCGAACCAGCTCACCCCCTCGGTCCGCATCTCCCCCTGGTTCCTGTTCCTTCCATCCAGCGTGATGAGTGTCGGGTCCTTCTCCGTGTAGAACTGCCACCCGTAAATTGCGCTGCTGAAGTCCAGCCCCGTGATGGCCCGGCTCCCCCCCCGCAGTACGAGCCTCGGACTGAAGGGAACCTTCAGCTCGCTTGGTCCGACAATCGCGTTACGGTAGAAGAGGTAGTCGACGAAAGCGGAGGGTGTGACCTTGATGAAGAAGAGCTTGAGAAAGTACTCGGCGGAACGGATGGAGCGAACCGGCCCGTTCTTGTAGGAGGTAACGCGGCTCGTGATGTCCTCCTCATTGAACTTGAAGGTGATGAAGAGGCGGGATTTAAACCAGGTTCGAACCTTGATTCGATCGATGATGTTCTTCCCCATCTTTTTATCGGGGCCCGCAATCCGCATATCGTCGAGCAGAATCGACCGGCGCTCGTTGAAATCGACGAGGTAGACCGATGAAGCTGCAAGGTCTTTTTCGGGATCGTACCTTACATAAGCCTTCGGCGATGGTGGCGGGGGAGCTTCGAAGTCGAAAATGTAGAACCAGGCGCGCTCCCCTGTACCTGGGTCCTGAACCTCGATTTCCGAGGCCTCGCGCGCATCGCTGGGGAAAAGAAGCCGCGGGGCGCGGTCTCCCAGGTCGGAAGCCATGACGACCACCTCATCGTTGGCGTCAAGCAGTCCCTTGTCCTTGTCCTGCCTCGCGTCCTTCCCCTCCGTGCAGATGACCCGTCCCTTCTTGTCGAACTCGTCAACCTGGTAGGGAATCGGTGAGAGGCGTCCTTCTCGCAAGGCATAGGCGCGAAGCCCCTCCGCCGAATGCCCGAGCATCCCCGGAAGATCCTCCCCTCTGAGGATGACAGGGTCTTCGAACCGCGTGAGGGTCCGCACTGAGAGTGGAGTGTGGGCCTGCGGTGCGTGTGTGGCTTCCTGCGCGAAGGCGATCGACGCGCCACCGAGTGCGAAAAGGAGTGCCAGGATTATAGTCCGCTGCATTGCGTATCGATCTCCGTAAACGTGGTGAGGGCGCGCATCGGCGCCGATTAGGAAGGAGCGCGCCTCATTATAGCGCACTCTCGGGCGTATGTTCCCCGCCCTCATGCGCTTGCCAGCCAGCCGCCGTCGACCTGCAACACCGTTCCGGTAACGTAGTCGCTGGAATACGCGGCGAGGTAGAGGACCGCTCCAATGACATCCTCGGGCTTTCCCCATCGATTTAGAGGCGTGCGGCCACGCACCCAGCTATCGAACTTCTTGCTGGCTCTGAGGGCCTCCGGGTTTCGCGCGACGCAGGCGACACGAATCCCTTCCCCCGCCAGCGCAAGGGCTATCGCTCGCCCAAGACCACGGCTCGCGCCCACCGGGATCAGGGTGTCTTTTGGGTGCCGCTCTCTTGCTCATTCGCCTGCCAACCCCCTGCTCTCTCTCCTCCGTTCCCTCTGACTGCTAGAAGATGTCTCGGGAATTCGGGGAAGTCTTTGGATTTAGAGGGAAAACAACTTTACAGTTTAAGGGCCTCAGGCCGCCCAGGCTCTGGGACGGGCCGGCGCAAGGGCTCCGGAAACGCCGGGCCCCCGTGGCGGCCTCTTATTAGCAGCCCGATCGAGGACGTGTCAACGCGAGCACGGCGAGAGGACTCATCTGGCCGTGCACGACCCCCGCGGGACGGCGGCCGAAGTCCGGAATGGATAGGTTGTGAAGAGATGCGTGGCGCTGGCCGGAAGTCTCTAAACTCAGACGGGGGCAAGGGGGAGCTCGATGCGAAAAATGCTGCCCCGCTTCTTTGCGGTGCGCACGGAGATGCGCGCCCCCATGCGCTCGAGGATCTGATAGGAAATCGATAGTCCGAGACCGATCCCTTTTCCCGTTTCCTTCGTGGTGAAGTAGGGATCAAAGATATAGGGGAACACTTCCGGATCGATTCCCGTCCCGTCGTCTTCCACCTCAATGCTTGCCCAGCCGTTTTCCCTGGATGCGCGGATCCAGATGTTCCCGTACCCGCTGATTGCCTGGGTGGCGTTGATGAGGAGATTGACGAGAACCTGCTGCAGCTCCGAGGCGCTTGCCATGACGGGGGGAATGTCGGGGATCTCCAGATGCACTTCGGCGCGGTGCTTGATCTCCGGATCGGCAATACACAGGGCACTCGTGATCTCGGTCTTGAGGTTCGTTCTTGTCAGCTTTCCTGTTCCCACTTTAGAGTACTGGCTCATGTTCTGGACGATCTCATGGATGCGTGCGGCCCCCTCCGCGCTTTCATCAAGCAGCTCCGACATTCGTAGAACCAATTCCTTCGCCGTCTTCGATTCGCCTCCCCTCCCCTCATTCCGGCTCGCAGCGATCTTCGCAAGGCCCTCCAGCTCCCGGCGCATGGTACGCAGGTTCATCGAGACGTAGGTAA
>CBDUXZ010000079.1:0-7764 GCA_965371325.1 uncultured bacterium
CGTAGCGCGGATAGAGAGTATCGAGCGAAACGCGGTGAAGTGCCTCGCGTGTGACGGCGGTGTAGCCGCACTGGCTGTCTGCAAGGTTGAGGCCGGTCGCGAACCTTGTAACCAGCGTCAGGACGGCGTTTCCAAAGAGGCGAAGGACGGGCATCACGTGCAGAACGTCCGGATGCGAAAGGCGGTCTCCCTTCGCGTAATCGGCCCGGCCCTCGACGAGCGGATCGAGGAGCGCGGGAAGATCCGACGGATCCATCTGCCCGTCGCCCGCCATGACTGCAATCAGCTCTGCGTCGGTTTCGAGCGCGCGCCGGTAACCGGAAACGATCGCGGCGCCGACGCCGCCGTTTTCGGCGTGACGGACGATTTCGGTGCGTTCGCATCCAACGCAGCGGATCCGCGCAGAGGTCTCGTCCGTGCTGCCGTCGTCCACCACGATGATGCGATCGACAAGGGCGGGCATGGTCTCGACAACGGATGCCACGCGGCGGCTCTCGTTGTGAGCCGGAACGACGACCGCGATCCTCTTCCCACGGTACATGTGGCGGCTCCCCCTATTTGACGTAATGAAGCTCGCGAAGAAGCTCCATCCGATCGCTGGCGATCGGCTTCTCGGGAGCAGGCCCCGCCCCCCGGCTCTCCTTGACGCGCGCGTCGAGCGCCGTGACCATACGCGCAACGACCTCGGGGCGCGAGGCCGCGATGTCCTTCTGCATGCCGGGGTCGGCCGAGAGATTGTAAAGCGCGAGGCCGCGGTCGGCCGGCGACTGAATGCGATCGCGATCGAAAATAAGAAACCAGGGATCCACCCAGTAGGCCTGCAGGTAGTTCTCCTTCGCCACCATCATGAGCGATTCGCGCACGCCGCGAGGGCCCTTCCCCGCGAGGGGGAGGAGCGATGCGCCCTCGAGCCCTTCGGGAACGGGAAGGCCGGCCGCATCCAGAAGTGTGGGGTAGAGATCGATTCCGCGCGCTGGCGTCTCCACACGAACGCTCTTTCCCAGCGTAGGATCGATGATAACCAGCGGGCAGTGGATCTCCTCCACATAGAGCGACTTTCCATGCCGGGAAGTCCCGTGCTCGTAGAACTGCTCCCCGTGATCGCTCGTCACCAGCATGACCGTCTTCTCTTCCAGCCCGGATAGCTCTACGGCCTCCCACAAGGCACGCATGGCTTGGTCGACAAAGGCAATCTCGGCATCGTATAGGGATTTCGCGAAGGCAAGGCTTTCCTTGTCACGAAGTTTCCCCTTCGCGTAACCCAGGAAAAACTCATCCAGGTCGGTAACGCGCAGGTAGTCGGGGTCAGTGAATTTCTCAATCAGATGACGGGGCGCCCTGTAGTCGAAATGCGGGTCAGCGAAGAAAACCATCATAAAAAACGGACGGTCGTAGTTTCTCTCGAGCCATGAAATGGCACGGGCTGCAACCTGGGCTGCGTCGGCCCGCTTGTCGTAGTCGACAAATCCCATGCCGCCCAGCACACGGGCGTAGAAAAAGTCGCCGCGGTAGTCACGGAAGATCTGGTACGTGTCGAAACCCTGAGCGAAGCCGAATTCGGGCGTGATCAGCAGGGTCGCGCTGAAGGCCCCCGTCGCGTACCCCGCCTCCCGGAAGGCTTCGGCAAGCGTGGTGAAATCATCGCGCAGCACGTCGCCATAGTCGGTGACCCCGTGGGCGGCGGGGTTGCGGGCGGTGAATATTGAAGCGATGGAGGGGAGCGTGTAGGAGGAGTTTGAGAAGTAGCGCGTGGCAACGATGGATCCCTTCGCGGCGAGGGCGTCAAGGTGAGGCGTCGTGTCGGCCCCATAGCCGTAGAGGCCCACGTGATCGCTTCGCACGGCATCCGCGACGACCAGGATCACGTTTTTCGGTTTGCCGTCGTTTCCTGGCCCGCCCTCGACGCGGGGAAGCTGCGTTACTTCAATCCCATAGAAAAACCCGCCGATCAGAACGATGGCGGCGATCACACCCGCCGCAGCCCCTCCCAAGCCGAGCCGGCGAAACGGCCAGCCCGCCGCCAGCCCCAGGACGCGCCAGAGCCTGGCCAGGGTCGGTCCGAATACCACGCCCGCCAAAAGGCCAAGGAGTAACGCGAGGGAAAGATCGAACGCGGAAAACGCGTAATCCCCGCCGGCCTCGTGGACGCTCGCGTATCGCTTCCAGACGAAGAGGAGCGCCACGTTCGCCCCGAACCAGACCCCGTGAAACAGGGGCCAGGGATCCGCGCGCCTGATGACACGGGGGCCTCCGCGGACGAGCAGAACGGCAGGGAGCAGAAACAGGAGCGCACCGATGATGCCGAGCCCCGCGGATCGCCCGAAAAGGAGGATCAGATCCGAGCGCTCGCCGTACCATCCGAACTTGCCGGTGACCCTCAGGAGATCGAGCGCACCCATCGCGGCGCCGTCCAGCAGGGCCACGTAGAAGGCCACCAAAAACGGATTCAAGGATCCCCCTGTCCTTCGATTGGATTTCTATTCCCGGCGAGTGGTTCTCTATATAAAGGGAAGGTTCGCGGGAAGCTACCCAAGCCGGCCCAGAATTTCAAGGCCGCCCCGAGGCCCCGCCTTGACTTGAGAATCGGCAGCAGGTAATCTTCCCCGGTCTGTAGGGGCTTGAAAACACGGCGGTTTAAGCCCATCCGGGTCCTTCCCCGACACGCCAGTGAACTCCCCCTCCAGGCACGCCCGCCGGCGCGCAACGCCACACCCCGGCCTTGCATGCGCCGGCCGTCGAGGGTCCCCACTTTTCGGCGGCGCGAAAGACAATCACAACCACATCGGAGGCAACATGTCGGCGAAGCAGATCCCGATCGGCAAGGTTCCTGAAGAAATCGGTGACCTGCCGGAATCGATGAAGGCGTGGGTTATTCGCGAGGAGCGCCACGGCGAGCCGTTGAAGGCGTTCCAGATCGAGGACATGCCGATCCCGGATATCGGCGCAACGGAGGTGCTCGTTCTTGTCATGGCGGCCGGCGTCAATTACAACAATGTCTGGGCGGCGCTCGGCCATCCGGTACCGCTCTCCAGGCTGCACAAGGACGTCGACCACCACATCGGTGGCTCGGACGCGTCGGGCATCGTCTGGAAGGTCGGCCCCGAGGTGAAGTCGTGGAAGCCGGGCGACGAAGTGGTCGTTCACTGCAACCAATCCTGCGGCCAGTGTCCCGAGTGCAACGGGCTCGATCCCCTCGCCTGCTCTCAGCAGAAGATCTGGGGTTACGAAACGAGCTGGGGAAGCTTCGCGCAGTTCACGAAGGTCCAATCGCAGCAGCTCCTTCCCAAGCCGAAGCACCTTAGCTGGGAGGAAGCGTCCTCCTACGCCCTCGTCTATCTCACCGCCTTCCGGATGCTCGTCGACCAGTGCGAGCTCAAGGCAGGCAACAACGTGCTGGTCTGGGGCGCGGCAGGCGGCCTGGGGAGCTTTGCGGTGCAGCTTTGCAAGCTCATGGGCGCGAATGCGGTCGGGGTCGTTTCGAGCGAAGAAAAGATGAAACTCGTGAAAGAGCTGGGCGCCGTGGGCGCCATCAATCGCAAGGAGTACGACTTCGCCCGGCGAGAAGACGAAACGCCGGAGCAGGCGAAAACTCGCGGCAAGGAGACGCGCCGCCTAGGGAAGGCGCTCCGTGAAATCTGGAGCGGCGGCGACGCCGACATCGTCTTCGAGCACGTGGGGCAGCAGACCTTCCCCGCCAGCGTCATCCTCGCGAAGACCTTCGGCAAGATAGTGATCTGCGGCGCCACGTCGGGGTTCAACCTCGACTTCGACGTGCGCTATCTCTGGATGCGACAGAAGCGAATCATCGGTTCCCACTTCTGCAACGCCTATCAGGCGAACCGGGCGAACAAACTCGTTGTCGAGAAGAAGATCCACCCCGTCATGGGAAAGGTCTTTCCCTTCGAAGGATGCGCCGAGGCGCACCAGGTGATGCACGAGAACAGACATTCCGGAAACATGGTGGTGCTGGTCCAGGCCGAGACCACGGGGACCGGCAAGTCGGAGTAATCGCGGGCGGGAGGGCCGAATCGCACGCCTTTCGTAGTCGCCCCCCGCCCCGCGAAGGTTTTCCGGAACTCTCGGGCGCCACAGCGCTTTTCCACCTATTGTACTTACCGCCCGCCAGTGGGACGTTCGGATATTTGACGCGCCGCGTTTTCCGGGGCATTTTTTCGCCACCCGAAGCTCTTTTCGGGGGCCGCCGCGCGGGTCATCGATCAATCGCGTCCGTGATCAAGAGGGATTTCACATGGCTGTCCATAAGGTCGTCCGCGGCAACTTCTTCGAGGATTTCGAGGTCGGCCACATCTTCAAACACCACTGGGGCCGCACCATCAACGAAGGCGACAACTCGCTCTTCTCGACCGTCACACTCAATTACCTTCCCGCCGCACTGAACAAGGAATACGCGCAGAGCCTCGGCTATGCCGGCTGCATCGTCCATCCGCTGCTCGTGATGAACGTGGTCTTCGGTCTCTCCGTGGAGGATCTCTCCGAGCAGGCCATCGCGCAACTCGGCTACTTCGACATGAAGTTCGGCGAACCAGTGTACCCGGGCGACACACTCACCAGCGAGTCCTCGGTGATGGAGAAGCGGGAGAGCAAAAGCAGGCCCGCCTTCGGCATCGTGCGCTTCAGGACTGTCGGACGAAACCAGAAAGGGGGGGAAGTGATCTCCTATGAACGGCCGGTGCTCATCAAGAAGCGGAGTCATTACGGGCCCGAGGCCGGTAAGGGAAACATGGAGGGAAAGAAATCGTGAGCCTGACCGACCCCAACACCTACTTCGAAGACTTCACGGTCGGCGATACCTACATTCATTCCCGCGGGAAAACCATCACCGAGACCGAGCACCAGTGGCTGACGCATCTCGTGATGAACACGGCCCAGGTGCATTTCAACCACGCCATGGTCTCCGCCGATCCCGAGACCTACATCGGCGGCAAGCGCATCGTCTACGGAGGCGTCGTCCTCTCGATGGTGCTGGGCCTGACCAGCGAGGATTGCGCCGAGAACGCCGTCAGAGAAATCGGCATGAACAACGGGCGTCATCCGAACCCGGTGTTCGCGGGCGACACACTCACGGCCGAATCAGAGGTACTCGAGAAGAGCGACGCGCCGGATCGCAAGGATGCCGGCATCGTGAAGTTCAAGCACACCGGGAAAAACCAGGACGGCAAGGTGGTCGTCGAGATCGAGCGGGAAGTGCTGATCAAGAAGAAGGACAAGTGGGAAGAGAAATAAAGGAGGCCTAAAAGGATGTTCGTTCTTTCCAAGCTGAAGCGTTACGTCATTCCCAGGACCGAGCTGACTTACCCCTGTCACCTTCCGAAGCTCCATCAGAACGCGGCGAAGGCGCCTGTGGACTGCGTGATGGCGGACTTCGAGGACGCGTGCCCTTATGACTACAAGGGGGAACCCTCGCGTAAGACGATGGTGGAGGCACTGAACTCGATCGACTTCGGGCCCCGGGCGATCACCATTCGCCCGAACAACATCCACTCCAAGTTCTTCCTGGGCGACATCGAGGCCATCATGACGGGCGCCGTGGATCGCTTCCATGGAATCGTCCTTCCGAAGACGAACTCGCCCGAAGACATCGTTCACCTCTCCCGTCTTCTCGACAACTATGAGCAGCAAGCGGGCTGGACCACGACGGTTCAGATCGAGGCCCTCATCGAGACTCCGCTGGCGATTGTGAACGCCTATCCGATAGCCGTCGCCAGCGAGCGGATGGCTGGCTTGATCTTCGGTATCGCCGATTTTTCAGCGGCCATGGGCGTGCGCGAAATGGTGATCGATCAGAACAAGAACTTTCACTACGCCAAGCAGGCAACGGTGGTTGCGGCCAAGGCAGCGGGGCTGCACGCCGTCGACAACGCCTGGCTGAAGCTCATCCGGAAAGACACCAGCGAGCAGGAGGCCGAGGAGATCAAGGCGGGCCTGCGCGCTAAGAACCTCGGGGCGGCGGGCATGGGAATGGACGGCGCATGGGTGATCCATCCCCAGCAGGCCGAAATTGTAAACGCCTGTTTCACCCCCGACGAGAAGGAAGTCAGCCTCGCAAAGCGCGCGGTCGAGTATTATCACTCCGTCGGCGGGGGGGCGGTGGCCGATCCCGAGACCGGACTCTTCTACGACGAGGCCACCATCAAGAACAACCTCATGGATCTCGCCAAGGCCGTTCAGGCCGGAACGGTCGAGGCCGACTACCTCGCACACTGGGCGGAGAAGTCGAAGGAAATCACCGGCTACGATATTCTGCAGGTGATGAAGAGGGTGATGTGAGGTTCTACGAGTTCGAAGCCAAGGCGCTGCTCGCCCGGCACGGCGTCCCACTCCCGAAAAACGGAACCGCGAAGACGCCGGAGGAGGCGAAACAGCTTGCCGCCGACATCGGCTGTCCCGTCGTTCTGAAGTCGCAGGTTTTAAGCGGGGGCCGCATGAAGGCCGGCGGCGTCAAGTTCGCCGACACGCCGGAGGAGGCCGCCGGGCACGCCGAGGCGATTCTCAAGCTCGAGATCAAGGGGCTCAAGCCGCGCTGCGTTCTGGTCGAGCAGAAGGCGCCCATCAAGAAAGAGTTTTACGCGGGGATCACCTGGGACGGAATCGCGAAAAAGCCCGTCATCATCTTCAGCGACATGGGCGGCATTGACATCGAAGAGGTCGCCGAAACGCATCCCGAGCACATCTCGAAAACCCATTTCTCGAACATCATTCCCTTCACCGATTACACCGCCAAGCAGGCGATCGCGAAGCTGGGAATCACGGGGGGCGAGCTGAACGCCATCACCCGCATCGTCGCCAACCTCGCGCGCATCTTCACAACCTATGGCCTCACCCTTGCCGAGATCAATCCCCTCGGGCTCATCGAGGTGGAGGGCAAGCCGCGGTTCGTTTGCGTCGACTGCCACATCGACATGGAAGACGAGGCCCGCGACGGGCAGGCGAAGATTCTCGCGGCGCTTGGGATCGACAAGACCGAGACACGGCAGGCCCGGCCGCCGACACCCTTCGAGATGAAAGGCGCAGAAGTAGACGCGGCCGATCACCGCGGCGTCGCCGGACGCGTCGTTGAGTTCGACGGCGACCTCGGGCTGGTCATCGGCGCCGGCGGCGGGAGCCTTACCCTCTTCGATGCCGTCCGAAAGCACGGCGGGCGGGCTGCGAACTACTGCGAAATTGGCGGAAACCCGAGCGTCAGCAAAGCCTGCGGGCTCACGAAGCTCATTCTCTCGAAGCCGGGCGTGAAGAAGATCGCGGTCATGATGAACGTCGTTTCGAACACGCGCGTGGACATTGTCGCCCGGGGAGTGAAAGGGCGTGGTGGAGTCGGGCTACGATCCGGCGGAGAAGATTGCCATCTTCCGCATTCCGGGCTCCTGGGAAGACGAGGGGTTCAAGATCCTGAAAAAGTACGGCGTCGAGTATTGCGATCGAACCGTTTCCATGCACGAGGCGGCGCGGCGGGCCGTCGACAAGATGAAGGAAGCCTAGGGCATGTCGATTCTCATCACGAAAGACTCCACCTTCATCATTCAGGGGATTACCGGCCGCGAGGCGGTTAACACCACGCGCGAGTGCCTCGATTATGGATCGAAAGTCGTCGGGGGCGTGACGCCCGGACGAGGGGGACGCGACGTCTACGGCGTTCCCGTGTACGACACGGTAAAAGAGGTCACGCGCAAGACAGGCGTGGACGGCACCGTGATCGCGGTTCCCGCTCCCTTCGTCCGCGACGCGGCCTTCGAGGCGATCGAGGCG
>CBDUXZ010000080.1:0-7751 GCA_965371325.1 uncultured bacterium
CGGGAGCACGTCTCCGCGCACGACATCAACTGGTGGCGTGACGAGTTCCTCGGAGAGTTTCTGGCCTCCGCCCGGCAAGAGACGTAACAGCATCCAGCGCTCCGATCCCTTCTCCCACTCCCCCCGTGGAAATGCCCATCGATGATATTCTGCATTCAGTATCCCCTCGCATCGCTCCGGGAGGAGGCGTAACCAATGGTAGCGCGTCGTGGCCGCGCGCCGGCCGATCTCACGAAGGCACGAAAGAGCGTCCAGGGACGCATCCGTGCGGCGAGTTCGCTTTTCGTGGCTGTCGATTATGACGGGACCCTCGTTCCGATCGTCGCCAGGCCCGAGATGGCGCGCCCCAGCGATGAGACGCTCGAGGTGATCGATTCTCTTTCGAAGACCCCGGGCGTCAGAGTGGCCGTGGTGTCGGGTAGAAGTCTCGAGGTTCTTCGAAAGTTTCTGCCGCTCCCGAACGTGATTCTATCGGGCCTTCACGGGCTCGAGATCTGGCCTCAGGTCGAAAGGGCGGCCACACGGACCGACGTTCATGCGGTGCGCGCCGACCTTGAAAACCTGCTTCTCTTGCTCGAAGAGAAGATTGGAAGCGGAAAGCCGCCGCGCATCGAAGACAAGCGTCACGCCCTCGCGTTTCATTTCCGGGGAGAAAAACCCGGCATCGTCACCCGCCAGCGCACCGCGATCCGGGCGGCCTTCGAGGAAATGGGCGAAGCCCCCACCGTCATGCTCGTCCCCGGAAAGCAGGTGCTCGAGGCGCGCGCGGTCAACGTCGACAAGGGGGCGTCGACGCGCGCGGTCTGGAAGCAGCTTTCGCCGGGGTCGCTCCCGATCGCGATCGGTGATGACGTTACCGACGAGGATCTTTTCGAGGCCTTCGCCAAGGAAGGAATTACGGTGCGCGTGGGGAAGAGCGCCCGGAAAACGGGCGCCCGGTACTATCTCCGGAACCCTGTGGAACTCGTTGCGTGGCTGAGGGATCTCGGGGCGCTCTGGCGAGAGGCGGGCGCGGGGGGCACGAAGGAAGGGTAGGGGAGGCAGCGCTTCAATGCCATCAGGGAGCCGGGGGCCGTGCCTGTTGGCGCGATTTCAGCGTTTCCGCCAGAACCTTCAGCTCGTTGGCCACCTGGCGGCTTCTGCGGATGAGGCTTGCCGAATAGACGGTGACAAGCACGCCGACGAGCGCGTAGGCCCAGATGAGGTACGACATATTTTCTTTCATGGATTGAATTCCTTCCTGGGGTCAGGATTCACCCCGTTTTATTTCTTTAACTTCCCGATAGCACGCGGCGGCGCATGAGCGTTGCGAGATCGCGCAGACGCTCGATCTCGGCCCGAAGGGCGATGAAGCTCACCGTCAGGAGCGTGAACGCGGCGAGCGTCAGGAAAAGCGTCTGGAGCATCTCCGGCGGAAGTTGCGGCCCCTCCGCGTTCATGACGACCGGAGCGGGATGCAGCGTGCGCCACCACCGCACCGACAGGTGCACCAGGGGGATGTCACAAAACCCCACGATGGCAAGCACCGCCGCAAAGCGCGCCCCCCGCTCCCCCTCGCCGGCAAAGGGCCGGAGGAGCAGATAGCCCAGAAAAATAAGCCACAGGATCAACGTCGAGGTGAGCCGTGCGTCCCAGGTCCACCACGCGCCCCAGATCGGTTTTCCCCAGAAGGGACCCGACAGCAGCACCGCGGTGCAGAAAATAACCCCGACCTCCGCCCCGGCCAGCGCCAGCAGATCCCAGGCACGATCCCGCTTCCACAGGTAGAGAATGCTCGAAGCGAAGCAGATGAAGAAGGCGAGATAGCTCGACCAGGCGCTCGAGACGTGCATGTAAAAGATCTTCTGCACGACGCCCTGTGTCCTCTCGACGGGGGCATAAAGCGCAATCGCCATCATCGCGCCGAGAATCCCCACCCCCGCGAGGGGGAGCGTGACATTTCTGATACGCCTGAGAATTACGTCCATCCGATCCTGAAGCGCTGATCCCGCTTCCGCACTCACACCCGGCAATTGAGATTTCAAAGGTCTACTCCTCCAGCACGTGTCCGAAAAGAAATGTTCCCGCGACCAGGAATAGCGCGTCGCAAAGAACGAGCAATCCCACCCAGGGCAGCTCCGGCCCGAGTTCGTTCCCGGCGAGCGCGGCGGACGTGACGCGCACCGAGGAGATGAGCACCGGAATGCTGGCCGGAAGAAGAAGAAGGGGGAGCATTACCTCCCGAATTCGCGTTTGCGTTGCCATCGCCGCGAAGAGCGTCCCCGCGCTCACGAAACCCAGGCTCCCCAGGGTCACGGGGAGCAGCAGTTCGGGGAAGGCCCGGGCGAGCGGGAAGTTGAAAAGCAGCGCGAAGAGGGGAAGAATGACCGCCTCTGTAACGGTGATGAAAACGAGATTCGAGGCCACCTTGCCGAGAAAGATAGCCCCTGGATCTGCTGGCGACAGAAAGAGGGCGCCGATGCAGCCCCCCTCCTTCTCTGTTACGAACGTTCGGTTAAGACCGAGCATCCCCGCAAACACAAACGCTACCCAGAGAAAGCCCGAGGCCATCTCCTCCACCGCCCGTGCGCCCGGCTCGAAAGAAAAGTTGAACGTCACCAGGACAAGCACCCCGAATACCACCGTCGCGGAGAACACCTCCCGCGTGCGCCACTCCAGGCGAAGGTCCTTCCGGAGGACGATCATCATGGCCGCTCCGAAAGATGCGCCCGCGCTCTGGACGCTGCCCGTGTTCACGGGGTCCCTCCGATAAGCGAGGTGTACAGGTTCTTGAAGCCCTCAGTGTCGGTCACCCGCGCGGTCTCCTCGTGGGCGATGCGGCCTTTGATGAGCACCGCCACGCGGTCCGCGATGCGCAACCCAACCTCCAGCCGGTGCGTTGTTATGAGCAGCGTTCGTGCGCCGTCGTGAATCCCGGAGAGCAGATCCATGAGAATACCTATCGCACGGTCGTCGAGTCCCGTCGTCGGCTCGTCGAGAAGAAGCAGTTCGGGATCATGCAGGAGCGCGCGCGCGATGGAAAGGCGCTGCGTCATTCCGTGCGAAAACATCCGGGCGGGATCGTGCCTGCGCGGTAGAAGCTCCACGCGATCCAGAACCTCGCTGATGCGTTCCTCCAGGTGATCAACGCCATAAAGAGCGCCGAAGAAGCGAAGGTTCTCGTCGGCCGCGAGATCCGAGTAGAGTTGCGGCTTGTGGGAGACGAAGCCGATGCGTCGGCGAAGGCCGGGCGGATGCCGCACCGGAGACTTCCCCAGCACGCGCACCTCACCGCCCGAGGGGCGGGCCAGCCCGGCGAGGATCTTCAGAAGGGTGGTCTTTCCCGCCCCGTTCGGACCGAGCAGGGCGACAAAGCTCCCCCGGGGGACCGACAAGCTTACGTCCCGCAGGGCGATCTGCGGCCCGAAGGATTTTGTCAGTCCCGACGCCCAGAGGGCCGGCTCTCCGGCTCCTGCTGCGCTCACGGGTCGCCCCCCTCCCCAAGCTTTGCCTTCGCGTCCGCCGCCTCGCTGCCATCGGGATCGAGCTTCAGGTAACGGGCGTAGTACACGCGCGCCCTTTTCATGTTTCCGCCCCGCTCTTCCAGACGCGCGAGATTGTAAGCGGCGGCGGGATGGGGCGTCCGGCCGGTGAGCGCGGCTTTGAATGAGGCGCGGGCCGTCGCCTCATCGCCCATTGCAAGCTGGGCGATTCCCAGATCAACAAGGATCGACAGGTTGGAAGAGTCGAGCGTGGCGGCCCTTCGATAGAGATCAACGGCCTTTGAAAACTGTTTCGCTCCGGAGGCATCGTGCGCGCGCGAGAGGAGCGACGCTGCGCTCTCCGCCTCTCCCACGGAGGGTTCATCAGGGGGGGAATGGGTGGCGGTCGGAAAGGCGAGGCCCAGCATGAGCCCGCCGAGAAGCCCCAGCCCCCAACTGACGAGAAGGGTGCGTGACCCCGGTTTCTTCACGGGGGGAGCTTCGAGTTTCGGCGGAGCCGTCTCGAGATCGATCGAAGCGCCGCAACTGCCGCAGAACCGGACGCCCATCGGCATCCCGGAACCGCACTTCTCGCAGACCACGCCAAAGGGGCTCACGCGCCCCCCCCTTCGGCCGGCCGTGGGGCGAACCGGGAATCGCTCATCGGCTCCCTTTTCATCCAAACCTGCACGCCGGAGGAGGGGCGGGACTTCGTCAATCGAACTGCCTTCCCCGGCGAACGACCCATAGGAAACCCAGGGCGGTGGTGAACAGACCACAGAGCCCCCAGGTTATCTGGCGGCCCGAGACCCCCCTGGCTATCACGCCGCTAAAGGCACGCGCCCTTAGCCTCGCGCCCTTGGCGATGGGACCGCCGGCCGAGACGACAAAAGAGCTCCCCTCGATGCTCACCGGTTTTCCCTTCAGGAGATCTGCGGACTGTATGCGCAGCCCCGCGTTCCGGGGAACCGCGACGTTCACAGCCTTGATCTCGAAGGGAAAGCTTCTGTCCAGGGCGGTCCCCAACAGTCCCCCCGGAAGTCCGTAAGAGATCGTGACCTGGAGCGATCCGGGTACAATGGGCAGCGAAAGATGAAATCCCGACTCCGTCGGGTTGAAAAACCGGCTCTCCAGCCACGACGGCGCCGAGAGATCGGTGTACCCCTCCGGAAGCGGTATGAACATCCCGTATCCCGAGGGGGAGGCGGGAGAGACCGCGCCGAGGTAGGTGCGGTCACCCGTGTTCTCGAAAATGATCACCTCGGTCACGCGAAGCCCCTCCGTCGGGCTCTGCAGGATGAGGTGATCGGCGCGAATGATGACGTCCTCGTCGGACGTCGTCGTCAGATATACCTGAATATCGGCGGTGGCCCGTGGTGATTCATCCGAGAGGGTGATATCGGTTCGCATATAGGGGACATCAAGGTAATTGGCGATGACGAGATAGGGGCCGGGCGCGGCGTTGGCGAAACGAAAGCGACCCTCGGCGTCGGAGACCGTACTGCCTGCCTCCTCCTGGGTGCCGCGCCAGAGAAGAAGAACTTCGAGCCCTCCGACGGCCCGGCCGTTCGCCCCATCGGTCACCCTGCCGGCAATCTCGCCCGCGAGGGCAGGCGCGATACCGGGGGGGAAGAGCCATGCAAGCATCAATGCAGCAGCGAGTCGTTTCATCCACCGGCCTTCTCTGCGGGAACCTCGCGGCCGCAGTGCGTGCAGAAGCGATGCCCCGGGACACTCTCCGCGTTACAGGCCGGGCAGATCACCCCGGCCGCTTCCTCCTGCTTCGCCTCTGGACGGTCCGCACCCGGTTCAGCGAAGGCTTCCCGCGAAGACGTACCCGCCTCGGGGCCGAACTGATCGATGGTTTTCAGCAGCGACATCGCGTGCCCGCGGTATCGCGCCATCAGGCGGCGGTAATCATCGTCGGATACCACGCCTGTCCCGTGGTCGAATTCAAGCTCACGTATGGCCAGGTAGACCCCCTCCTTCTCCCGCTCGAGCACCTCACGTCGGGAGTCGGGTACAGCCTGTGCAGCGGTCCGGTCGCTCCCGAAGACGGGACGAAGGAGATAGAATATCGCGGCGATGGCCAGGAGGCCTGCGAGAGCAAGGGGAATCATCACGATTCGAATCGCGAAAGTTCGTCCTCGAGCTTTTGCTCGTAGACGGAGGTTGCCTTCCCCTCGGGCTCATCTTCGGCCGGCTTCTCGGCCGGCGCTTCCCCGGCCGGTTTTCTTACCATTCGCCGCGCCACCCATACAACGATCAAGGCGCCCAGAACCAGAACGCCGAAGGGGGCGAGCCAGGCAAGGCGATCAAGCCAGTGTGATGTTCCCGGGCTCGCGAGGACCATGCCGCCATAACGCTTGACCAGCGCTTCGAGGATTTCCGCCCTGCTCATACCCGCGCCGATCATGGCGTCGAGTTCCTTGCGCATGGAGCCCGAGAATCCGCATACGCAGTTCGCCAGGAGCTTTCCGCAGTTGTCCTCGCAGGGGCAATTGACGTTATTCTCGATATCTTTTCGCTGAACAGGGGCGGCCCCATCCGCCGTTTTCCCCGTGGCGCCGGCCGAAACTCCGTCCGCCGGATCGGCCACGGCGAGGGTCTCCGCCGCCGCGTCCGGGGCGAACTGGGCCGTTACCAGGAGAGTCAGGGCGATCGCAAACATCATGCGGGATGCCAAAGGGTTCATACTCTCACACGTATTTTGCCAGAACCTGGCGGCGGTTTCCCGCCTCCGGCCACATGGCAATCACCGTCCCCAGACCGAAAATCAGGCCGCCGATCCAGATCCACTGGACGAGGGGATTCACATAGACCTTGAAGGTGATCGTGCCGTCCGCCTCGACCGATGCAATGGCCAGATAAAGATCCTCGCGCAGCGAGGTCCGGATGGCGACCTCCGTCGTCGGCTGCTGGCTGGAAATATAAAAGTTCTTCGCGGGGAACAGGTCGCCGACATATTCAGTACCCTCGTAAATCCTGAAGCTCGCTTTGGCCCACTCGTGGTTTGCATCACGGCCGCCCTGCACCCCGTCGTAGCGCAGTGTGTATCTCCCCACCTCCACCGTCTCGTTGGGTTTCAGCGTGGCTTCCCGCTCGGTATTGAAGGCCGTTCCGGTGATCCCCACGAAGATTGAAACCATGCCGAGGTGGACCACGTACCCGCCATAGCGTCGCCGGTTCTTGCCGAACAGGCGGCCGAGCGCCCGCCAGGCGCTCTCTCCGAACTGCCGCCGCCGCGCGCGCGTTCCCCGCCAGAACTCCTGAACGATTCCCGCCACAACGAAGATCGAAAGTCCGAAGGAGATGATGGCGTACACGTGCGCAACGCCGAGAATCCAGAGCGTCAGTGATCCGGCGAGGCCCACGCCCACCGGCATCACGAACATCCGCCGCAGGTTCCTGGGAGAAGCGCGGCGCCAGGCGATAAGCGGCCCGATGCCGGTCAGCGCAAGGAGGAGCAGTCCGATGGGAACGTTCACCTGGTTGAACCAGGGAGGTCCCACCGAAACGCGCACGCCGCGAACCGCCTCGCTGAGAATCGGAAAGAGCGTTCCCCAGAGGACGGCGAAGCACGCCCCGAGCAGGATCAGATTGTTCAGAAGGAAGCTCGACTCGCGCGAGAGGTAGCTGTCAAAACTCGACTTGCTGCGGAGCTGATGGCGCCGCATCCAGAAGAGGGGGATAAGGGCGCCGATGATGATGAATATGAAGCTGAGAAAGAACGGGCCGATGGGAGAGAGGGCGAAGGAGTGAACGCTGGAGACAACGCCGCTTCGCGTAATGAAGGTTCCCAAAATGGCGAGAATGAAGGTGAGACTCATCAGGAAATGGCTCCAGGCCTTCATGATGTCGCGCTTCTCCTGGATCATGACGGAATGGAGGTAGGCCGTCCCCGCGATCCAGGGCATGAGAGAGGCGTTCTCGACGGGATCCCAGGCCCAGTATCCGCCCCAGCCCAGTTCCACATAGGCCCACCGTCCTCCCAGCAAGACCCCGAGCCCCAGGAACATCCAGGGAACGAGCATCCACCGGCGCGCGGCGCGAACCCAGGTGTCGTCCAGCTTTCCGGTCAAGAGGGCCGCCGTCGACAAGGCGAAGGGAACCGCGAGCCCCACATAGCCGAGGTAGAGACAGGGCGGGTGGATCAACATGGCCGGATGCTGAAGAAGGGGGTTCAGCCCGCGCCCGTCCTTGGGAACGTTGAAGCTCGGCAGGATCTCGAAAGGATTGGCGATGAAGAGAATGAGCAGAACGAAGAAGAGCATGAGGGCGGAAAGAACC
>CBDUXZ010000081.1:0-7721 GCA_965371325.1 uncultured bacterium
GGATGTGGAGGCCTGCCGCAAGATTGCGGAGGAGGAACTCGGCGTGCGCTTCCGCTTCCGCCCCCTCGACGAAGTCGGATAGCGCCGCGCCTCCCGGTGGCCGGCCCCTCCGTACCGCGCGACGGGCGTCTCCGCGCAGAAAACGCTGACAGACGATGGGAATCGATCACCCTGATTTAACGCGCTGCCTCGATGAGGCGCGGGCCGCTGCAAGTGAAGCAGCCCGAATTCAGCTCGCTTCCTACGGCGAGACGATCGGCGTGAAGCGCAAGGGCGACATCAACCTCGTCACCGAAGTCGACCTCGATTGCGAGAGGGCTATCGTCGAGCGCCTGCACAAGGCGTTTCCGGAATACCGTATCCTGGCGGAAGAAGGCTCGGGAAAAGAATCCGCCTCGGGTTACCGGTGGATTGTCGATCCCCTCGACGGCACCACCAATTACGCCCACGGTTACCCGCGCTTTTGCGTGGCGATCGCACTCGAGCACGCCGGCAGCGTCCTCCTCGCGGTTGTGCGCGACCCCGTCCTTGATGAAGAATTCGTGGCCGTCAGCGGCCAGGGGGCAACGCTGAACGGCCGCCCGATCCGCGTCAGCAGCCAGACGCATATGCTCCGCTCCCTCCTCGCCACCGGCTTTGCCTACGACGTCCGCGAGAGCGCCATGAACAACCTCGACCATTTCGGGGCCTTCGTCCTTTCAGCCCAGGCCGTCCGCCGGGACGGAAGCGCGGAGCTGAACCTCTGCTACACGGCAATGGGCCGCTTCGACGGTTTCTGGGAGATGAAGCTCAGTCCCTGGGACGTGGCGGCGGGCGGTCTCATCGTGCGTGAGGCCGGAGGCATTGTTACCGACTTCGGGGGCCGCCCCAACGAGCTGGACGGGGCCCGGATCGTGGCGTCGAACGGGAAAATTCACGCCGAGATGCTCGACATCATTCGCCGGACGGAAAAGGGAGAGGAGAGGTAGGCGTGTGACTGTCAAGAATTCCGCGGAGCGCGTTCTTGGCGTGGCGTTCGGGTTCGAAGCCGCGCGCGCGGTCCAGACCGCGGTTCTGATCGGGATCTTCGATCTTCTGTCAGGAAGAGGACGGAGCGCCTTGTCGGTGGCCAGGGCAACGCGTTCTGAACCGGAATCGACGGCGATCCTTCTCGACGCCCTCGTGGGACTGAGACTTCTCAGGAAACGTTCCGGCCGTTACAGGAATATGCCCGATGCCGCGCGCCACCTTGTCTCGCGATCGCCCGACAGCCTTTGCGATCTGATCCTACACGCCGCTTACCGCTTCGCTGAATGGGAGCGCCTTCCCGATGCCGTTCGTACCGGGAAACCCGTTAGGCCCCACGACATGTTCCAGCACAGAAGGGAGGAGACGCGGGCTTTCATCCGCGGTATGCACAACCTCGCGGTCGCACGTGGAGATGCCCTCGAACTTCCGAAGCTCGTCAATCTTGTCGGCGCGCGAAAGCTCGTGGACATCGGGGGAGGACCGGCGACTTACGCGATCTATCTCTGCAAGGCCTATCCGAGGCTCGCGATCACCGTCCTCGATCATCCCGGCACTCTGGAGGTGGCCCGTGGGTACGTTGCGCGCAGCCGGTTGCAAAAGCGAATCACGCTGAAAAAGACCGATATTCTGAAAGACCCCTTGGGCGGACCCTACGACGCCGCCCTCCTCTCGAACATCGTTCACGGCGAATATGCCGCTACAAACCGGCGGCTTCTGAAGAAGATCCATGGGGCTCTCACTCCCGGCGCCACCATGATTGTAAAGGATCACCTCATGGATCGAACTCTCACCCGCCCGCCGGGCGGAGCGCTCTTCGCCCTGACGATGCTCATGTATACCCAGGGGCGTTGCTACGGTCTTCATGAGATCCACAGCTGGCTTGCGGAAGCGGGATTCACCCGGGGAGTGAAGCGCCGCGTCCCAGGAACCAGCGCCGTGGCGATCCTCGTCAGCCGCAAGCGTTCCACTCAGGCCGGGGGCGGCAAGCACACATAAGTCGACCTCGCCGCAACCCCACAGGATTGACAGGCCCTCCGTCCGCAGCTGGTGTGCCAGCCTGGGGGCGACGATCGCGCTCTCCATTCATGTGGTCGGCATCCTGGTAGTCTTCGCTTTGCTCGTGCTTCCTCCCATCGGCGGCCTCCTGCTCGGCAGGCGTCTCCCGTCGGTTTTCGTCATATCGATTCTGATCGCGGTGCTGAGCGTTTTCTCCGGGCTGCTTGTTTCCTACCGGGCGGATCTCCCTTCCGGTGCCACCATCGTGGTGACCATGGGGGCTGGCGTGCTCCTCACGCGGCTTTTCCGCCGGACCCATGCCAGAACCGCCGCATCGGCAGACTTGAAATGCACGGCCCCGAAGACAATAATCAGCGCCGGACGCTCTTTGAAGCCCCGGATGCACCCGTTTTAGATCCTGATTGCTCTTCCGCCACGGAGATCCCGTGTGAACCCCGCGCCCTATCCTGAAACAGCGCCTGTTGCGACGCAGGCTCCGGGAGCATCCGCCCCCGGACGGGCGGCGGTTGCCTGGTGCCTTGCGCTCGTGTTCCTCGTCAGCGTCCTCGCCTATGCGAACTCCCTCTCCAACGGATTCACGCTCGATGACAAGGAGATCGTCGAGCACAACACGAGAATCCGGGGACTTGATCAGATTCCCCTCATCTGGTCCACCGGTTACTGGACCAACGAGAGGTACATCAAGGCTTACCGGCCGATCACCGTGACGACCTTTGCCCTAAACTACGCCGTCCACGGTCTGAGGCCCGCCGGCTACCACCTGGTGAATGTGCTTCTGAATGCCGCTGTCGCGGCCCTCCTCGTGCTCCTGGCCCTGAAACTGGGAGTTCCCCTCGCCGGGGCTTTGCTGGCCGGGCTTTTCTTCGCCGTGCATCCCATTCACACGGACGCCGCGTCGGGGGTGGTGGGCCGGGCAGAGATGCTGGCCGCCCTGGCTTTCCTCGGTGGGCTTCTCTTCTGGCTGCGCTACCGGGAGCAGGGCCGGCTGGGCGATCTGGCCGCCCTGCTGGCGATCTTCGCTCTGGGCAATCTCTCGAAAGAGCAGGTGATCGTGCTGCCGGTTCTGTTCGTCGTGGCCGAACTCGCCTTTCATCGCCTGCGCGACCCGGTGGGTCGAAACCGCCTGGCGCTCGCCTTGGCCGGGTGCGGCGTACTGCTGGCGGGCATTTTCATGCTGAGAGCGGCGGTCACGGGGACCGTGCTGGGAGGAAACCTGACGAACCATCCCCCCGTAAGCGGTTTCCTCTACGGCGAGCCGCTCTACATACGCCTGCTGACCTTCCTGAAAGTTCTGCAGAAGGTGGCGCGCCTGCTCCTCTTTCCCATCGCTCTCTCACCGGACTACAGCTTCAATCAGATTCCGATCCCCCGTGGATTCGATCGAAGTGTTCTGGCGGGCGTGTTCGTCGCGCTGATCTGCGGGGCAGGGTTCGTGCACGCATGGAACACGCCGCGCCGCTTCCTGATGGTCTCCTGGGCCTTTCTGATTTATCTCCCCGTGTCGAATCTTCTGATGCCAATTCCCCTTCTGCTGGGGGAACGCACGCTCTACGTTCCCTCAATCGGCCTCGCGGTTGTTCTGGGCGACTGGCTGGCCTCGGAACCGCTCCGGCGCGCGGGGCGCAAGCGCCTCGCAGCCGGCGCCCTCGTCGCGGCGATCATCCTGCTGTGGGGTGCGCGGACGGTGGCGCGTGTTCCGGTGTGGCGAAACCAGATGACCCTGTTCGCATCGGGCGTCGAATCGAGCCCGAACTCGGCCATGCTGCACCTGAATTATGGAACAGCACTGCTCCTCCAGGGGAGAGTGGAAGAGGCCGCGCGCCAGCTCGAGATCGTCGTGACTATCCAGCCCAAACTCGCAGTCGCACACTACAAACTTTCGGTCTTGTACCAGATGCTCAACGAACCCGAAAAGGCCGAAGCCGCCATCCGGGCGCTGCTTCGCATGAGGTTGGATGACCCCGCCGCCTGGCTGCAGCTCGGGCGCGTGCTCGTGATGCAGGGAAGAACGGAGGATGCCCAGCGGGCGCTCAAACGCGGCCTGGTCTTCAACCACGGAAACCAGGCGATCCAGGGCGCTCTGGACGAGATCCGGGAGCAGAGGCGCGCCGCCAAGCCGCCGGCGCCCTGAAGGTCCCCGGCCCGGCCGCCTCTCCTAAGGCGCGGCCGCCGCCAGGCTCCCGCCCAGGCGCGCGATCGAACCCGGGGCGTGGCCGGCGTAGTGGTTGTTGAAGAAGCCGAAGATGGTCATGTCGCGGTCGAGGAGCGTTCTTATGACCGGTGTCCATTCGGCCATCTCCCGCGAACGGTCGACGATCACCTTGTCCCATGATTTCGTCTTCTTCTCTATGCCATGGCGATCCCCCAGCCAGCGGATGTAGATAAAATCAGCCGTCACGGGATCCAGGCTGTTCATGACCTCGCCTATTCGGGGCATCCAGGGGTGATCAACCAGCGTGTAGGCCACCCCATGATCGCGGAGCAGATCGAGGAGCGCGGGCCCGAGCCAGGTCTTGTTCCGAATCTCCAGCGCGTACCGGTAACCCCCTGGAAGCGTTGGAAGGAACTTCTTCAACCGATCGCGGAAGCCGCTTTCGTCGACGCCCGACCTCTTGTTGAAATAGGGAACCTGGAGGAGGAGAGGGCCGAGCTTGTCACCCAGCTCGTCCATGGCAACGAAAAATGCCTTCAGCTCTTCGGCGCAATCCGCCAGCCGCTTCTCGTGCGTGATCACCTGCGGGACTTTCGCCGCAAAGACAAACCCGTCGGGAAGCACGCTCGCCCATCGCTTCGTGAGTGACACCGAAGGAATCCGATAAAACGTGGCGTCGACTTCCACCGCTCTGAACCTTGTTGCGTAGAAGCCGAGATAATCCCCGGGCGCCATTCCGGCAGGGTAGAAGACACGCTCCCAGGACTTGTGGGACCAGGACTGTGTTCCGAGGTAGAGGCGAGGATGAGGGGATGGCGTCATCTCCGCAGTATAGAACCTGGAGAGGGGGAGGTCACAAGCGCAGGCTACGATTGAAATGTGAATGATGATGACGACGATGAATTCCTGGGGGAGCTAGGGCATGCGCCGCAGCGTGGGGTCGAGGGCATCGCGGAGGCGATCGCCAACGAAGTTGAAGGCGAGGATCGTGGAGAAGATGACCAGCGCCGGCGAGACGAGCAGGTGCGGGAAGCTGCGGAGGGCCGTCCAGCCGTCGTAGGCAAGTGTCCCCCAGCTCGCGAGGGGCGGCTGGATGCCCAGCCCGATGAAAGAGAGGGTCGACTCGGAAAGGATGGCCACGGGAATCCGGTAGGTGAGGATCACCAGCAGCGGCCCCAGCGCGTTCGGGAGGATGTGCCGGAGAAGTATCCGCCGGCCGCGCGCGCCCAGAGCGCGGGCCGACTCCACATAGGTCTCCTCCCTCAATTGAAGGACGAGCCCCCGGGCCAGGCGCGCCGTCGATACCCAGCCGATGATCGAGAGGGCCACCATGATGCCAAAGAGCCCCCGCGAAAGTCCCGGCACCCCCTTGAACAGCTCGATGAAGACCACCATGAGCAGAAGGCCCGGGAATGAGTAGACCACGTCGACGACGCGCATGAGCACGTCATCCACCCGTCCGCCAATCCATCCCGAGAGCCCGCCGTACACCGTCCCCAGCAAAAGCCCGGCAACGCCTACCGCAACACCGACCGCCATCGAAATCCGCGCGCCGTGTATGAGGCGCGTCAGCAGGTCGCGCCCCAATTGATCCGTCCCGAGCAGGTGGGCCCTGCTCGGTGCCGCGAGCACGTGGTCAGTATCCTGGTAGTCGTAGGCGTAGGGGGAGACCACGTCGGCGAACAGAGCGAGCAACGTGATGAGCGCGAGAAAGAGAATCCCCGACACCGCCAGGCGATCCTGCAGCAGACTGCGCAGCACGAGCCGCCAGGGATCCGGCAGGACAACGTGAGCGGCTTCGGTGCTCATGCGACCTCTCCCTCCCGGGCGGCCGGATCGAGAAGAATCTTTCGCGCGCCCGGCGCCCCGGCGCGCTTGAGGGCAAGGGCGCCTGCCGAGAGCGGCATCGTGGCTTCAATCAGCGGCGCGACGTCGACATCGCCTCTCTCCAGCAGATCGATTGCCCGGTCGAAGGGCCCGCATCGCGAGCCCAGCACGGTAATCTCGTTCACCACCACGCGCGAGGTGTCGAGCGGCACGGGCTCTGCACAGGTGGTCTTGAGAACGATCGTCCCACGCGGACGGACGACACGCGCCGCCGCGTCGAAGCCCGCCGGTGATCCCGTGCACTCGACGACGACGTCCGCACCTCCGACCTCATCCTCTCCGAGGATGGGGGGGATTCCGGCTTTCTCGAACATGCGAAGCTTCCCCGCGTGCTTTCCCACCACGCGCACCTCTCGCGTGACCGTCCGAAGGACCTGCGCCGCAAGATAGCCGAGCTTGCCGTCCCCCAGGATGACAACGCGCTCGCCCGCCGCGATCGGACGCTGCTCGAGAATGCGACAGCAGGCCGCGATGGGCTCGATGAGCGTCGCCGCATCGACCCCAATCCCCTGCGGTACGCGATGAAGGCTGCGTTCGGGAAGGGTCACGTATTCCGCGTGGGCACCGTCGCGTCCGAGAATGCCCATCACCGTCCGGCCGGGACAGTGCGTCCGTTCGCCCGCGCGGCACCATTCGCAGGCGCCACACCCGAGATTGATCTCGCCGGCCACGAGAAGCCCAATGAGCGCGGGATTCTCAGCGCGCTCCACCACGCCGCAGAACTCGTGGCCCAGGGTCCCGCTGAAATCCATGTAGCCCCGCGCGAGTTCGATGTCGGTGTTGCAGATCCCGGAGCGCTCCACGCGTATCAGCGCCTCCCCCCGCCCCGGCTCGGGAACCGGCACATCGGTCACCTGCACGCGTTGCCCCACCCGGCGCAAGGCCTTCATGCCGTCCCCTCCCGTCGATCCATCTCCACGCGCGGATCGAGCCAGCGGTAGCTCACGTCCACGGCCAGGTTCGCAAGAATGACCAGCGCCGCGTAAACCACTGTGACGCCCATCACAAGCGGATAGTCGCGATTGGTCACGGCGGTGATGAAGAACCTTCCCATCCCGGGCACACCGAAGATGTACTCGACCACGAAAGAACCCGTCAGCAAATCGGCAAAGAGCGGGCCGAAGAGCGTCACGACGGGAAGGATCGAGTTCTTCAGCACATGACGCAGCGCCAGACGCCCCCATCCAACGCCCTTGGCAAGCGCCGCGGTGATGTAGGCGCGGTTCATGACGTCGAGAACGCTCGAGCGCGTAAGCCGTGCGATGAAGGCGGCGGGCGCCAGGCCCAGGGTGACGGCCGGGAGCACCATGTAGGACGGCCCCTCCCAGAGGGCCGGCGGGAGGAGCTTCCAGGTGTGGGCGAAGAGGAGGACGAGAAGAACGCCTATAACGAAGGTCGGAAGACTGATCCCTGTCGTGGCCACGAGCATGGTGAGCTTGTCGGACCAGCGCCCCCGCGTCATCCCCGCCAGAAGCCCTGCCACGATCCCGCCCAGGGTGCCGTACACCAGGGCGAGCAAGCCGAGCTGCGCGGAGACGGGGAAGCTCTCGCGCAAAATGTCGTTTACGGAGCGACCGAGATATTTATAGGACGGGCCGAGGTCTCCGCGGGCCATCTGGCCCAGATAGCGGACGTACTGCGAGATGAGCGGCTCGTC
>CBDUXZ010000082.1:0-7681 GCA_965371325.1 uncultured bacterium
CGAAGGAATCCCGGGTTGGACTGATTGAGTCGGCCGATGGCGGGACTCTCTTTCTCGACGAGATAGGCGATCTGCCGCCTTCCACCCAGGTGAAGCTCCTGCGCGTGCTCCAGGAGCGCGAGATCACGCGGCTCGGCGGGAACCGCCCCATCCGCGTCGATGCCCGCATCATCTCGGCCACAAACAAGAATCTCGAGAAGCTCCGCGATGAAGGTTCGTTCCGCGAAGACCTCTACTATCGCCTCACCGCGTTTTCGCTCTACCTGCCGCGGCTTCGATCGCGGGGAGATGATATTCAGCTTCTAGCCGACTATTTTCTCGCGCAGTTTGCTGAAACCGACAAGAAGAACATTTTGGGGTTTTCCCCCGAGGCGGCAGAAGTGCTGATGGCCTACAGCTGGCCCGGAAACGTGCGGGAGCTGGCAAACGAAGTTCATGGCGCCGTCGCCCGCGCCGAGCCGGAGGGCTTGATCGAGCCGAAGCATTTTTCCGCTAATTTGCAGGACCTGGGCGATCTCATGCTCCTTGCCTCCCACAGGTCGGGCGCACTCAGCGAGGTCCTTGCCCGGGTGGAGCAGTACATCATTAAGGACAAGCTTCAGCAGCACGGGGGCAACCGTACGGCCACGGCGAAGAGCCTCGGGATTTCGCGCGTAACCCTCCATCAGAAGATGTCCAAATACGGTATTGTGTAGACATTCCAGCCACCATCGGGGCGTAAGCATTTCCTTACACCCTACCTGTCACATTCCTGACCGCTCAGCGGTCAGTCGATAATAGCCCGAATATATAGCGTTTTTTAGCTTAGAGATGCCTCCGAGGAATTAAACTGTAAATTTTTCTTTACAATTTGGATGGTTCCCCGCCAGCACCTCCACCCAGCATCTCCCTTCCAGCCGGGCTTTAACCCGAACCAGGTCCTCTTGGCACGATCCTTGAAGTGACCTGAAAGTGGAGATGGTAATCCCGAAACCGGAGGAAAAGAAGCGACGACAAGGCCCGGGGGTTTCTACAGGGAGCCAGGGCGAGATAAAGAAATGTGGCAGGCATCCAGGGAGCGCCTTTTGGCGGACAGGGGCGCCGCGGATGCCGCCCGGGAGGAAGCAAAGACTCAGGCTTCCCCGCCCTGGCCCCCTCAAGACCCCGTCGGCGTTTCACCCCCGGCGCAGGGGAACGACGGAAAGCCCACATCTCCAACCCGACAACGGGCCGGCGGTGAACCTGGTTCACCGCCGGCCCGTGCGTATCCGGCCCCTCGGGCCTGCATGACCCCTGGGCGGAGGGAGATCATGGCCAAGAGGCGAACCATCCGGTTCACCGTGGCTGAACAAGATTTTCAGACGCTCCTTATGCTCGCCCGCACGGAGAGAATGAACATCGAAGATCTCTTTCGTGACTCGATCCCCGAGGTTATCACCAAGTACAGTCTACTGGTTCGACGGACCAGGGGAAATACACGCTTCAGGGACGCGGATCAACGAGAGTCGGAGTGAGCTGTGCCCGGGGATTCACTGCCCAATGACGCGGACAAAGGAATATCACCAGGTCACCGCCGTGTGGGAGGTTACCGATGAAAGACAAGAGGAACACTACATCCGAAGCCCGCGACGACCGGGAGAGAGAACAGGCCCACATTGTCCGGTTTCGCCTGACTGATCCTGATTACCGGATCCTCGTCGGGCTGGCCCGTTACCATGGCACCACAATCGCCAGGCTGATCAACGGCGCTCTACCGCTCATCATCGAGAAATACCGTGTTCTTCGGGCGCTCCATGTGCCCCCCGATGCACGTGTGGCCTGGCGCCGTTCCTCCGCCCGGCGTTTCTAGTACCCGGCCCGTCGGAGAGGGAGCAGAGAGAGCGCCGCCTTAAAGTTCCGTCATCAGCCTGCCGATGCGCCGGATGTAAGGATCCAGTAGTTCCTCGGGATCCATAACCGAAGGCGCGCCATGAATCCCGGTCCCCGGACCATCGGCTTCCGCAACGAACTCAAGCGGTTGATCGCCGCGAAGTGCACCATCATCCAGCTCGAAACCTATGAGGAGGAACGCGCCGAACGGCTCCTTGCTGAGGTTGCCGCGAGCCTGTTCGCACGCCCCGTTCCCATCATGCGGTGGACCTGTACGGAGGGACTTACCGGGCCCGAAGGCCTGATGCCCGAGACCCGCGAGCCGCAAGCCGTGCTCGACTACATCCTCTGCAACGATGAAGCGGCGATCTTCATTCTCGAGGACTTTCATCCCTACCTCGATGGCAGCCCTCACCTCGTGAGGCGGCTTCGCGATCTGGCGAGGCGCTGCGCGACGAACTACGTGACCGTTGTCCTCGTGGGCCCCAGCGCGCAGCTTCCCGAAGATCTCCACCGAGACGTCACAGCCCTGGACGTACCTCTCCCGGACGAGAAAGAGATAGGGGTGATGCTTGACCGTGTGCTGAAGGAAACATCGAGAAACGCCTCGATGGCCGATGACCTTTCGCCCGAGCAGAGAATTTTGATCTCCCGGGCGGCGCTCGGACTGACCGAGCGTCAGGCCGCGGAGGCGTTCCGGAAGGTGTTCGCGAGCAAAAGCGGCCCGGATGACAGCCTGGCGCGGATGGTGATCCAGGAGAAGCGTCAGCTCGTCCGGAAAGCCATCGCGCTTGACTTCATCGAAGAGTATCCAACGCTGGATGAGGTGGGAGGCCTCGACAACTTCAAAGCGTGGCTCGAGAAACGACGCCTGGTCCTCGGCGAGGGCGCCCGGCAGGCGAACATTGCCCCGCCGAAGGGCGTGCTTCTTACCGGTGTGTCGGGTTGTGGAAAGAGTTTTTGTGCCAAAGCGATCGCAAGCTTCTGGCAGCTCCCGCTCATGCGCTTCAACATGGGAGATCTCTACACTTCGACCTCGGGAATCTCGCCCGAGGAGGCGATGCGTCAGACCATTCGGGTCGCTGAGACTGTGGCTCCCTGCGTCCTGTGGATTGACGAGATCGAAGCCGGCGTTTCCATCAATACGCAGAAGGCCGGACAGGGCTCCGCCTCACGCGTTTTCGCCAGCTTCCTGAACTGGATGCAGGAGAAGCGCGCTTTCGTTTTCGTGGCAGCCACGGCGAACGTGATCGAACTCCTCCCTCCGGAGATCTTGCGCAAGGGGCGGTTCGACGAGATCTTCTTCGTCGGTCTCCCCGGTCAAGAGGAAAGGTTGGAGATCTTTCGCATCCACCTCGCCAAGGCAGGACAGGATCCCGCAAAGTTCGATCTGGCTGCGCTCGCTAAAACGTCGAACGGCTTCAACGGGGCCGAAATCGAGCAGGTTGTCACGGGCGCCCTTGTCGAAGCGTTCAACGCGCAGCGGCCTCTCGGCCAGAACGATCTCGTGGTCAGCACCGGCACGCTGGTTCCCCTCTCGGTCACCATGCGCGAGGAGATCGGCAGAATGGAGCGCTGGGCGCACTCCCGGGCCACCATGGCTTCCGCACCGAAGGGGACG
Source organism: uncultured bacterium (assembly GCA_965371325.1). Lineage (GTDB taxonomy): Bacteria > JAUYMQ01 > JAUYMQ01 > JAUYMQ01 > JAUYMQ01 > CBDUXZ01. The sequence continues at coordinate 3,470 of CBDUXZ010000082.1, forward strand.
GGGAGTAGATAACGTTCTCTGTGCTGTTGGTCGCGTAGTCTGCACCGTCCCATCGCATCCATCCTTGCGCGTTCATTCTTCTCAGAAGCTCCCGTCTCGGATGGACATTGCTTCGGTACTTTCCCCTGAGGGTTTTGCGACGATTTCGTGGTGAGCGCCGGGAGCGTCCCGGCGGCACCAATTCTGCGGATTGAATGCCGACCCAAAGATGTGGCGATACCGTGACGCGAAGGAGAGGTTCACGGGGCGGGAGGGGGGCTGAAGATGCGACGATCAGGCCAGGCGCATAACCTTGAAAACGGTGTCCTGCTCTCTGACCCGATCTTCGACGTGCAGGCCGATCACGTCGCCGCGGCGGGCGATCTCGATCGGAGCATGCTCAATCTGCATCGAAGTCACGTACTGCCGCAGGTTGGTCGTATGCCCCTTGATGCGGATCAGATCGCCTATGGCGAGGGGTTCCGCCGTAATCTCAATCGCCGCGGCCTTGGGAATGGGAAAGAAGTGCATGATCTTTCCGACCTCAACGAGCGTCTCTTTGGTCCCGACGGGAGGGGCGGGCCGCGGCGGGGGGCCAGCCGACGCCTTCGATGGGGGCGTAACGGGCTTCGGGGCCACCTTGGAGCGGGCCGTCTTCCGCTTCGTCGCGCGTTTTGTGACGCGCTTTTTCGCGGGCTTCGTCGCGCGTTTGACCTTCCTCTTGGTTGCCCGCTTCTTTGTCCGTGTCCCGCCCGGCCGCGCCCGTTTCGTCTTGCCGGTGGAGCGAGCTCTCTTCCGCTTCGTCGCGCGTTTTGTGACACGCTTTTTCGCGGGCTTCGTCGCGCGTTTGACCTTCCTCTTTATCGACTGCTTCCTTCCCCCACTTGCCCTCTGCTTTCTCGCAGCCATGACGCCTCTCCTTCAGATCCGGCGCCCCCGTCGCGAAGGGGCACCGGGATATCGGAACAATCTGGGAATGCTGGCGCGCGGCACCGGGCCAGGTGAATCGCGGCGAGACCGCGCACCCTCCTCCTGCCGGATGGGCCTATTGCCGACGAAGCCGGTGGATTACTGCGCTATTATCCACTCGGAAGCCGGGTTTTCAATTGAATCGTTGCCCGCTCGTGCACGAGGCATTTTTTGACAGGCCCCCGGCGGAGGGGTAGGTTCGCGCCGGGTGAGGGCTGTTCGACCCCGCCCGCTGTCCTCCGTTTTCCTGGATAGAGCATGGATCGCCTCAGAGCAACACTCAAGCGAATAGATGGGCGGGGATACAAGGCCTACCAGGATATTGTGGGCCACTACCGCGGGTCCTCCTTCAAGCTCCTCATCGATCACGTGCAGCCCGATCCCTTCGCGCGTCCCACGGGGCTGCGCATCCAGATCCAGACGCGGGTCGCCCAATTCCCCCCGGATCTCCATGATACCCCCTCACGCAGCACGGCTCTCGCCGATCTCCTCGCGCGACGGTTTTCGCGAGCCCTCGACGACGGGAAGGGAGAGGGTGACGGCGGGGGGTTCCGGGTTTGCGCAGGTAAGCAGACCGTGATCCCCCGCACAGCGGTTCTCATCGAGCATGGAAGCCTGGAGGCGCGTCTGACACTGAGCCTTCCGGCCAGAGGGCGCCGCACTCTGGGAAGAGAGGCTACCGCGCTGCTCTGCAGCAGGCTTCCGAAGGCAGTCGAGGAGTCGCTCCTCATGGGGGCATATCCGGCGGAGGAGCTGGAAGCCTGGGTCCGGGCAAATAACAATCAGCAGGCCCTTCGCGGCGCCCTGGAAGGACTCGGGCTCGTTGCGTTCGTTGCAAACGGATCGATCCTGCCGCGTCGGAGCGGCATTGACGACCGGCCCCTCGGGGAGAACGCCGTCCCGTTCGAATCACCCCCCTCCCTCGAAGTAGAAATCTCTCTTCCGGAAGGGCGATCCGTCCGGGGCATGGGCATACGCCGTGGCGTTACGCTCATCGTCGGGGGAGGCTATCACGGAAAGTCGACCCTCCTCTCGGGCATCGCCCGCGGCGTGTACGATCATATTCCAGGCGACGGGCGTGAGCTGGTCGTCACCGTGCCGGAGGCGATCAAGGTCCGGGCGGAGAGCGGACGGAGCGTGGCGGGCATTGACCTTCGCCCATTCCTCGGCGAGCTTCCCGGGGGGCGCAGCACAGCGGACTTCAGCACACAGAACGCCAGCGGTTCCACGAGCCAGGCGGCCGCTATCATCGAATCACTCCAGATGAACGCCCGGTTGCTCCTTCTCGACGAGGACACCTGCGCCACGAATTTCATGGTGCGCGACGCGCGCATGCAGGCCCTCGTCCCGAACAAGCTGGAGCCCATCACCCCCTTCATCGACAAGGTTCGCTCTCTCTTCGACGGACGGGGCGTGAGCAGTATCCTGGTCATGGGAGGGGCCGGCGACTACCTCGATGTCGCAGACTGCGTAATTCTGATGGACAACTACCGGGCCGTGGATGTGACGCATCGGGCCCGTCTGATCGCGCGCAGCCACCCCACCGGGCGCGAATCTCCCGGCAAGGGGCCCTTCGGCGAGGTTACGGCCCGGCTTCCCGATCCGGCGAGCCTGCGCGCGTCGAAAGGGCACCGGGAGGTGCGCATAGATGTACGAGGTCCCCACACGCTGATGTACGGGCGGGAATCCCTCGATCTCACGGCATTGGAACAGATCGAAGAGGAGGCGCAAACACGGGCCATCGGATGGGCGATTCATCTCATGGCGTCGAAGCATCTGCGCGCTTCAGTCTCCTTGCGCCGGGCGGTCGAAGCGGCCGTGGACGAAGTTCGACGGCGGGGCCTGGATGCCCTCACACCATTCCCCGTGGGCGATCTCGCCCTCCCGCGAGCGCTTGAAATTGCCTCGGCGGTGAATCGCATTCGCAATCTCCGGATCAAACGCCCGGCGCCCGCGGAAGAGTCCTGAAAAGACGAAGCCCCCGCCGGAAGACGGGGGCTTCTCGCAAAATTATCTGCCCATTTACTTCAGCGAACGTTCACGCCCACGAATACGAACTGCTTGTCCACGGGCGCCGCCGCCAGCTTGGCCGCCAGCTTTTCCTTCTCGAACTCCGCCACCAGGCAAGCCTGGAGCGCAGCCTGCGCATTCTCCAGTTTGTCTTCGGATCGGAAGGTGAGTGACCCGTAGTCATAGCCAATTTTCACATTCCCAAAGTAGGTGGCCCGGCCCGCGCCCACATCAACAACAGGCTGATTGAGGAAAGCCTCCCGCTTCTCCTTGTTCTTCTCTTTCTTGTTCTCCACCACATCGAGCTTGATCTTGCCGGCGTCCACTTCGCCGGCCACATAGCCGTTCTTGCACATCTTGAACTTTTTCTTCTTCTTCTCGTTATCTCCCACGACGACGATGAGCTTGCCTTCGCCGCTCCAGGAGTCACCCATTACCTTGTCATTGAGCCGGCCAAAGATTATTCCCTTTTCTCCCGCAACCGCTGGCAGCGGCGAGAAGGCCACCGTCGATCCGAAAGCCACCAGGCATATAATCAGAGCCAATGAAGTCCATCCCGGAAATTTCACCTGTTCTATCCTCCGTTCGTGAATATGGGTCTTTCCTTGAGATTCGGAAAGATGCGCGATCCGAGTGAGCCTGACCGGCCCCTATAGTTACTTGGAGCCCGTAAAGTGTCAATCGCAGGCCTCGAAGGGGCTTCGAGAGAGCTGAAGGCGCCGGGGTCGAGGAGCATGACGGGGGCGTCCCTCACCTATTCATCGTGAAGTGCGAACCGGCCGGATGTGCAACCTCGCTCGGCGTCTTCCCCGAGCGGAGAGCCTTCGGGGAGGCTGGTTGCCGGCTGCATAGTGAGAGGGCTGGATCCCTATTTTCCACGGAATCTGGAATAATCTACCGGGCGCTTCTCCACGAAGGCGATCTTCCCCTCCGCGGCTTCTTCCGTGCCGTAGAAGAGGGAAAGGGCCTGGAATCCGAGTTTCCCGATTCCCGCGATGGCCTCCGTGTCGGCATTCATCGACGATTTCACCATCGCGAGCGCCGTGGGACTTTTATCCAGAAGCTCGCGGCACCAGAGGGCCACCTCCTCTTCGAGCGTCTCGTGAGGGACGACGCGGTTCACCAGGCCCATCTCGAGCGCTTGCCGGGCCGTGTACTGACGGCAAAGCATCCAGATTTCACGCGCCCTCTTCTCCCCCACAACGCGCGCCAGATACGCGGTGCCATAACCCGGATCAACGCTCCCCACACGGG